>JBAWYY010000570.1:0-2049 GCA_037143285.1 Alphaproteobacteria bacterium
TTCCCCACTGCAGCGCCAATGGTGCGCTGAATGATCGGTGCCTTCGGAAATTTATCGGCCTGCGCCACCAAGATCTCTTCGACCATAGCGGGGTCCATGACGAAGACGACTTTTCGGCCGAGCATCACCAGGTCGACTGTCTTCTCGGTGAAGAAGCCGGTGGGCCAGGTTTCCATGGGGTTACGAACGAGGGTCCGCAAGAAGCTGATTGGCCCCAACGGCTTTTCAGGATGGACAAGCCCTGGAGGGGTAAACCGAGTGGTCTCGACTAGCGCCATCAGACCTACCGCCGCTGCGTGCCGAGCCAGGTCTCGACCATGCGCAGGGCAACGCCACGCTCATCATCGCTCGCCGCCCGCATGGCATCGTCATAGAGTTCCGTGATCCAAGCCTCGTCGTCGGTCGATGCTTCTTTCGCAAGCGTCAAAAGCATAAGCCCGCGAGGCGCTTGCCGCGGCAGATCGGCGCCGACAAAAAGCATATGTCCGAGGACCGCCTGCGCCTTGTGGTGGGACTTCTGGGTCGCAAGCGAGAGCCAGCGTGCCGCCTGACGCGGATCGCGGGTGGTGCCAACCCCATCAAGGAACATGCGCCCAAGCCGATATTGCCCGTCGGCATCGCCAAAATAAGATGCAGCGTAATGATAGAGCTCGAAGGCACGGGCCGGATTGGGACGAACATGGGTATTTGGAATACCCTCGAGCCAATAGGTGCCGGTCGCGACAAAGGCTGAGGCCACAAAGCGCGCATCCGGCGATGACGGGCTCTCTTCCGCCCGTTCTGCGGTTATCTTCCGGAAGGCGTCGAAGGCGCGCAAGTCGGATCGCGCGACACCGTCGCCGTCCATATACATCCGACCGAGTTTCCAGGCGGAGGCCACATGGCCCTGATCGGCGGCAAATTGAAGCGCGCTCACCGCTTCCTGCGGGCGACCATCCCGCAAGGCGCGGGCGCCATCGCGGAAAGCCTGAAGCGGCGAGCGCATGTCATTGGTCGGACGACCGTCGAAAGCCATAGCGGGGCTGGCCACGGCGGTGAGAACCGCCGCCGTGACAACACCCGCCAAAAGCCTCAACGCGTCAGATATCCGCATAAACGTGCTTCTCTCCGCCAGCACCCGGATGGGTCACAGCGCCATCAACGGCCGGGCCCACCTGCTGAGCATATTTCCAGATCGCGCCGGACCCGAATTCTGTCTCTTTCGGTCCAGCCCAAAGCTTCTTACGCGCCCGAAGTTCGGCAGCCGTGAGGCGAACTTTGAGCGAACCTTTGACGGCATCGATCTCAATGATGTCGCCGTCCTGAAGAAGGGCGATCGGGCCGCCGATCTGCGCCTCAGGACCCACATGGCCGATGCAGAACCCGCGCGTTGCACCGGAGAAGCGTCCGTCGGTGATCAAGGCGACCTTGTCGCCGAGGCCCTGACCGTAGAGCGCAGCAGTCGTCGCCAACATTTCGCGCATGCCCGGACCACCCTTCGGCCCTTCATAGCGGATGACGATGACCTCACCCTCTTTAATCAGACGCTCCTTCACCGCCTTGAAGCACTCTTCTTCACGGTCGAAGCAGCGCGCCGGACCCTTGAACTTGAGCTTCTTCATGCCGGCGACCTTCACGATCGCACCATCGGGGGCGAGATTGCCCTTCAAGCCCACGACACCGCCGGTCTTGGTGATCGGCTTCGACGCGGGATAGACGACATCCTGCTGATCGTTCCAGAGGACCTTCGCGAGGTTCTCAGCAATCGTGCGGCCGGTGACCGTCATGCAGTCGCCATGCAGGAAGCCGTGATCGAGCAAGGTCTTCATCAACAGCGGAATGCCGCCGACCTCGAACATATCCTTCGCCACATATTTCCCGCCCGGCTTCAGGTCGGCGATATAGGGCGTCTTCTTGAAGATCTCGGCGACGTCAAAGAGATCGAATTTGATGCCGCATTCATGTGCGATGGCCGGCAGATGAAGCGCGGCATTGGTAGGGCCGCAAGAGGCAGCAACAACGGTCGCCGCGTTCTCCAACGCCTTCAGTGTGACGATGTCGCGGGGGCGA
>JBAWYY010000571.1:0-2044 GCA_037143285.1 Alphaproteobacteria bacterium
GGTAGAACGTCAGCTTCCCAAGCTGAATGTCGTGGGTTCGAATCCCATCGCCCGCTCCAATTTTCTTCTATCTCGTCCGGCTTGCCGGCGTGCGGGGACTGTAATGACATTCGGGTCTGTTAAGTCCCTGCTCGCGGCAGTGGAGCGTGACGATGTCGCCGTCGACGGGACCGCTGAGATCGCTCGCCTGTTCGTGCCGAACCGCGAGAACGCGATTGTCTTGACCGGTCGCAGCAATCAGGCGAACCGCCGTTCGGGCGCTGCCGCTCGCAAACGCGTCCTGTCCTGATAGAACCTGCGAGCGGTTATTGGACCGCGCGCAAGGGCTTCTCAAGCACCGCGAGCACCCGCTTCAGTTCGGAGCCGCGCTTCAGCACGAAGCCATTGGCGCCAATGACAGCGTAAATGCCCTGCCGGCCCGCAAGCTTCGGGTTCTTTTCAATGCGGTAGAGCGGCATTTCGGAGGCGCGGCGGAATACCGAGAAGATCGCCTTCTCTTTCCCGAAATCCATCGCATAGTCGCGCCATTCGCCCTCAGACACCATGCGGCCATAGAGCCAGAGCAGCGCGTCGAGTTCAGCGCGGTCGAAAAATACCCTTTGGGGGGATGAGACACCGGAGGGCAAGGGAACCACGGTGCCGGGCGAACTGGTTTCCGGATCGGACATCAGGCTCCTTCGGGCGCTGCCTTTTCTGTCGCAAGACTGTCATGGTCCTCCGGGTTTTGGGATTTGGCAAGTGGCCAGCGATCCGGATGCGGGCCCTTCATTGACCGCATCGCAGCTCTCGGGCACCAAGCCGCCCATGCGCTTAGCCTCCCCCCTCGTGCCCGGCCGCCTGATCCGCCGCTACAAGCGATTTCTGGCCGATGTGATCCTCGATAGCGGCGAGGAGATCACTGCCCATGTCGCAAACTCCGGCTCGATGATGGGCTTAGCGCCGGAGGGAGCGCGCGTCTGGCTGTCCCACTCGAACAACCCCAAGCGCAAGCTCGCCTATGGCTGGGAGCTTGTTGAGGTCGATGCGGGCCGGGGCCTTGAGCTTGTTGGCATCAATACCGGTCACCCCAACGGCCTTGTTCAAGAGGCAATCCTCGACGGCACCATCGCGGAACTTGCCGCTTACGCCGCGCTGAAGCGTGAGGTCGCCTATGGCAAGGCGAGCCGGGTCGACATGGTGCTGACCGATCCCCAGCGTCCTCCCTGCTATGTGGAGGTCAAGAACGTCCACCTGATGCGCCAGCCGGGCCTTGCCGAATTTCCGGACTGCGTCACAGCGCGCGGGGCCAAGCACTTGGGCGAGCTCGCCGCCCAGGTCGATAAGGGCGACCGAGCTGTTATGGTATTCCTTATCCAATATGGCGGCGCAGAGCGCTTCTCGCTCGCCCGCGACCTTGATCCCGCCTATGGCAGAGCCTTTGATGAGGCACGCTCGCGCGGTGTCGAGATGCTTGCTTATCGCTGCCGGCTCAGCCGCGACGCCATTGTGGTGGAGCGCGCGGTACCCATTGCCGAATGAGGAGCTTCGAGATGACGCAAAAACCTGGCTGGCAAGGTCGATTCTATGAGGATTTCGAGATTGGCGATGTCTATGAGCACCCGCTCGGCCGCACCATCCATGCCGCTGACAATTCCTGGTTCACGCTGCTGACCCAGAACACGGCGCATCCCCATTTCGACGCGAACTACGCTGCCCATACCGCTTTCGGGAAACCGCTGGTGAATTCATGCTTCACCATCGCGCTGGTCACCGGCCAGTCCGTGACCGATCTGTCGCAGAATGTTTTCGCCAATCTCGGCTGGGACGAGGTTCGCCTCCCGAAACCGGTGTTCGAGGGCGACACGCTCTATTCCCGCTCGGAAGTGCTCGAGAAGCGTCCGTCAGGGTCGAGAGCCGATGTCGGTATCGTTGCGGTCAAAACCATCGGCTATAATCAGACCGGCGACGTGGTCATCACCTTCCGCCGCACGTTGATGGTCTATAAGCGCGGCGAAGGCCCACAGAACCGGCATCGCCCGCAGCCGAAAATCTAAACGCCCATCAG
>JBAWYY010000572.1:0-2037 GCA_037143285.1 Alphaproteobacteria bacterium
CAGCCCCCCCGACATGCCACCGGGAAGACCCGGGAATTTCGGTGGAAGTCCACCGCCCTGAGGCGGCAGACCCGGCATTTTCTCCGGCAACCCGCCGGGCATTTTCTTCTGCAATTCGGCAAGCATTTCCGGCGTCGGCTGACCCATGCCACCGGCACCGCCGCCAAGCCCGAACATATTGGCAAGGCCCGCCATCGGCCCGCCGCGCTTGCCCTGCGCGCCACCCATGGCCTTGAACATATCGGCCATCTGGCGATGCATCTTCAAAACGCGGTTCACGTCTTCGGGCTTGGTGCCCGAGCCCTGAGCGATGCGGCGGCGGCGCTTGCCGTCGATCTCGCGGGGATTGCGCCGCTCCCAGGGCGTCATCGCCTGGATGATCGCCTTCTGCCGCTTGATCTGCTTGTCATCGACGCCGGAGGCGGCGAGCTGCGCCTTGGCATTCTTAATCCCCGGCAGCATGCCCATCACGCCATTGATGCCGCCGATCTTCATCATCTGGTCGAGCTGATCGCCGAGATCGGCGAGATCGAACTCGCCCTTCTGCATCTTGCGCGCCATCGCCATGCCGCGCTCGGCATCGATGGATTCGGCCGCCTTCTCCACGAGCGAGACGATGTCGCCCATGCCGAGAATGCGATTGGCAACCCGCGAGGGGTGGAAATCCTCGAGGCCATCGAGCTTTTCGCCGGTGCCGAGCAGCTTGATCGGCTTGCCCGTCACCGCGCGCATGGAAAGCGCGGCGCCACCACGGCCATCGCCGTCCACGCGGGTCAGCACGACGCCAGTGATATTCACGCGGCCCGCAAACGAGCGCGCCACATTCACTGCGTCCTGACCGGTGAGGCTGTCGACCACCAGCAAGGTCTCATGCGGTCCGGTGGCGCGTTCAACCTCGGCCACCTCCATCATGAGGGCTTCGTCCACGTGCGTGCGGCCGGCGGTGTCGAGGATCACGACGTCATAGCCGCCGAGCTTGCCCGCTTCGATCGCACGCCGCGCGATCTGCACCGGCGACTGGCCGGCAACGATGGGCAAGGTCGCAACGCCAATCTGGGTGCCGAGAATGGCGAGCTGTTCCATGGCGGCCGGGCGACGCGTGTCGAGCGAGGCCATCAGCACTTTTTTCTTCTGCCGCTCGGTCAAGCGCTTGGCGATCTTGGCCGATGTCGTCGTCTTGCCCGAGCCCTGCAGGCCGACCATCATGATCGGCACCGGCGGCACGGCATTGAGATCTATGCCCTGGGCGTCCGACCCCAGCGTCGCCACCAACTCGTCATGGACGATCTTGACGACCATCTGCCCGGGGGTGACCGACTTGATCACCTCGGCGCCGACAGCCCGGTTGCGCACCCGATCGGTGAACGAGCGCACCACTTCGAGTGCGACGTCAGCCTCCAGCAAGGCGCGCCGCACCTCGCGCATCGCCTCGCCGACATCGGCCTCGCTCAGCGCGCCGCGTCCCTTGAGGCGATCGAGGATGCCAGACAGTCGCTCCGACAGGCCTTCGAACATGGTGTCTCCCGCAATCCCACTCAGATCAGCCTGAGATGGGGCCGCACGCCCGATGCCACAACGCCAAACGCGCCCGAGGGCGCATCGCGCTGTCGGGCGGGAGCCTCTGGGGTCTAGCCCCAGGCGGCGGGTCATGGTCTCGAACGTGCGAGAATGAGCAGCGTGCGATAGCGGGGACGGGCGGAGAAGTCAAGAAATGGGGGGATGGGATCGCGGGAACGATTGGGAGATTTGGTTATTCCAACGCGTTCGGATGCCGGGCGGGTTTTCCGTTGAAGGAATTGCCGCGAGAACAGCCGTCATTGCCGATCTTGTGCTCCATGTGGGCACGCATGCCATTCACAGCAGTTTTATGCGCTCTCACCGGTCCATGGCACTCAGGGCAACGCATTAGCTCTCCCTTGTGCGGGCCCAAAGCTAGCTCAAGGGTTATCTCCTGCCATCGTCCGTTGCGGCTGACTTCGGCGGCTATGTCGGTAAGTTCTAAGTTGGCCATAGCTGGATTTTGCAGATGGCACAGTG
>JBAWYY010000573.1:0-2034 GCA_037143285.1 Alphaproteobacteria bacterium
TCCCGATCGATCAGCTTTGGGAACGCGGCGGACGGGGATCGGTCCATCCTGCCCGTGCAGCGGTCCTGTCATCTCAAGATCGCGCTCAAGCTTGAGGAAGAACGGCAGAACGCTCTCCCAGGACCAGCCCTTGGCGCCGAGCGCCTCCCATTCGTCATAGTCGCTGGGGGCGCCGCGATTGGCACCAATGCCGTTGACGACCGAGCCACCGCCGAGCGCGCGCCCCTGCGTATAGGGCATGGTCGGCCGCCCCTCCGGCGCATTCGTGCCAACCCCGCCGGTGGTGACGGTGAGCCCTTGCCAGATGAGGCCTGGATCGAAATAGGCGCGGCCGGGATAGCGGCTCGCAACGGCCTGCGGGAGCGTTGTCGCATCGAGGTCACGACCTGCCTCCACCAGAATGACCCGCCGGCTGGAGCGCTCGGAGAGCCTGGCTGCGAGAACTGCGCCGGCCGATCCGCCGCCCAGAATGAGATGATCGCATGTCATGAATGCACCTTGGATGGCAGTGTGGCGCGCGCTGAGCCGAAGCGCAAACCGGCGCGATCCCTTGCGATATGAAAGGTTTCGCTTATGTTGGGCTCAGTCAAACCGCTGAACCCTCCATGTCCTACGTCGATGCTACCGGGGCGCCGTTGCGCAAGAACGGCCAGATCAAGCTGCATGGTCCGCAAGCCTTTGAAGGCATGCGCAAGGCCGGACGGCTCGCGGCCGAATGCCTGGACATGATGGTGGATGAGGTTAAGCCGGGGGTGCCCACCGACCGGCTCGACCGCCTCGTCTTCGAATTCGGCATGGACCACGGCGCCTTTCCGGCGACCTTGATGTATCGCGGCTATACCCGCTCCACCTGCACCTCAATCAACCACGTGGTCTGCCACGGCATCCCCAATGACAAGCCGCTGCGGGAAGGCGATATCGTCAATGTCGACGTCACCTTCCTCTATCAGGGCTGGCACGGCGATTCCTCGCGCATGTATGCGGTGGGCGAGATCCCGCGCCGCGCCGAACGGCTGATCGAAGTGACCCATGAGGCCATGATGCGCGGCATCGCCGCTGTCGTACCCGGCAATACGGTCGGCCATATCGGGCACGCCATCCAATCCTATGTCGAGCCGCAGCATATGAGCGTCGTGAAGGATTTTTGCGGCCATGGGCTCGGTCGCCTGTTCCATGACGAGCCCAATGTGGTCCATCTCGGCCGCCCCGGCGAAGGCCCGATGCTGAAGCCCGGCATGTTCTTCACGATCGAGCCGATGATCAATCTCGGTCGTCCCCATGTGAAGGTGCTGTCGGACGGCTGGACGGCGGTAACGCGCGACCGTTCGCTGTCAGCGCAATTCGAGCACACCGTGGGTGTGACCGAAACCGGCGTTGAGATTTTCACGCTCTCGCCGAAGGGCCTGCACAAGCCGCCCTATACCAAGGCCCAAAATCAGGCCTGAGCGCGCCGCAGGAACGAAAGCCTGCCATTCCCTGGGCGGGTCTGGATCATCGGACCTTTTCCGGTCCATGATCGGATCAGAAGCGCGGCATTGAACCGCGCCAGTGAAACGCCCATGCCTCTTCTGGTTCAAGACAGTGTCACCAAGCTCGGTGCCGAGACCTATGGCGCCGTGGTCATCGCCGGCTCCCATGCCGGCATCTATGCGGCCTATCTCGCGGCAAAGGCGGGGCTCGCAGCGGTAATCCTATCCGATGCCGGCATCGGCAAGGACCGCGCGGGGATCGGCGGCCTTGCCTATCTCGACCGTCTGGGCATGCCTGCTGCTGCCATTGACGCCATGAGCGCTCGCATTGGCGATGGCGCCGATATGGCCGCGCGGGGCATCATCTCGCATGTGAATGCGAGGGCTGCAGCCCTAGGCGTGAACGCCGGCCAGACCGCGATGTCTGCTGCTGAATTGCTCGCTGCGGCGCCACTCACCCCCTGCCCGACGCCACCGCCGGAAACCGAAGCGCGCAAGCGCCTGACCGAAGCAGAGCGAGGCGGAGTGCGCGTGCACGCGGTCGATTCCGTCTCACTCGTTTTGC
>JBAWYY010000574.1:0-2015 GCA_037143285.1 Alphaproteobacteria bacterium
AGCTTCACTTGGTCGCGGGTAAGGTCGAGTTCGCCCTCAACAGTCGCGCCGATGGCGGCACCCCAGAGGAGGCCGTCCGCGATGTTAATGCGGCTTTGGGTGCGGGTGAAATCCGCCTTCAGCCGCGTGAAAGACGAGCCATCAAGGCCGCTTGTGGCGGGCGCCGTGCGGCGCGGCGCGCCTTGCTCAGTGGAGGCGACAAGGCCCGCGACCGCCCGGTCCCCGCGAATGGTGAAATTGGTGATCTCGACCGCACCCTCCGAAATCGACCCATCGGGCATGATTGGCGCCATGACGAGGGCGAGATCGCCGCCGCGCATGGAGGCGTAGATATCGAGGAAGCGCAGCGTCGCGCCGGCATCTTGCGAGGACACCGCGATCCGACGCGCCGCGCCTTGCCCACGCAATTCGGCAGCAAAGGCGCCATTGCGGCCGACGCGACCGACCGCGCGAAGCCCGGTGAGTTCCGCGCCGCGCCGGGTGACCTTCAGTTCAACCTGGCGCATCACCTCGCCATTGGCCCCAGCAACCGCCCCGACCCGCCCGTCAAATTCGACATCGCGCGGGGCCGCATCGCCGCGCGCGGGGCCGGTCTTCGGCGGTTCGGCGATGGCGCGCAGCACCGCGCGGGCATCCACCACATCGCCACGCAGCGTGACGCGATGGCCGTTGCTTCCCTCCATCTTGTCGACGCGCAGGCTCGCTTTGTCGCCGTCGCTCAAGTGGAAAGCCGGGAAATTCGCCGAGACAAGGCCGCCGTCGTCATTAAGCGTAATGGTGCCTCGGATCAGCACGCCTCGGCTCTCAGCGACCAGATCTTCGATCCGCCAGCCGTTATCCATCTCAACCGCGACGAAACGGGCGCGCGCGGTCTGGCCGCGCGCCTTGTTCCAGCCGGGCACGAGATCGGCGAGCTGGGCTTGGGTGAGATCGGCATCGACCACATAGCGCCCGGAATCCTCGCCCTGCGTGCTCATCTTCAAGGGCGTTGGGCCGACGATGCGGCCGGCCGTGTCGAGGCCAAGCCGTGCGCGGGCAGCGTCATCAAGGGTTGCGGACAAGCGAATATCGGCGCGGGCGCCTGGGCGGGGCTTGCGATATTCGAAAGTTGCCTGCGAACCGCCGAGCCGACCCTCGCCGCGCAGCGTGAAATCGCGCTTCGTGGTCGAGACCTTGATCGTGCCGTTCTCAATCCGCATGTCGCCAAAGGCTTTGTCGGCGGAAAAATTGGTGAAATCGGCGTCGATTTTATAATCGATCTCGGAGGGTGTGATCACGTCGAGGATCGGTGACGTCACCTGAATGGTCGCGGCCACATTGCCCTTGACCCCGCTCGTCGGCATGGCCGGCCCGCCGGTTTGGCCCTTGAATGTGTCGAGTGCCAGAATGTCGGCAGCCGCCTCGGCATTGCCCTCGACGCGGAAGCGCGTGACGGAACGCGGCGGCACGACCCGATGGTCAGCCACTTCAAATGTGCCCTGGCTGATGGCAAGCCGGCGCCCCGGCGCCGTCTCGACCAGAGCGCGGTCGAGGCTGACGCGCACGCCAACGCCATCGGCTTTGATCTCGGCGTCGGCCTCCCGGAGCGGCGGCACGCCCGGCAGCAAGCGTAGCGAGGTGCCCCGCAGCTTCGCGCGAATTGAATAGTCGCCGGCCTCAGTCGGCGGCGAGGTCGGCAGCATGGAGCCCGGCGGCAGGTTCACCGCGATGATGGATTCTTCCACGAGGCCGCCGGTGACATTGCCCATCACCCAGCTGCGAACTTCGTTTGCAACCACCTGCGGCCAAAGGGCGAGATAGGAGGACAACGGCATGCGCGAGGAGGCAATGCCAAGCTCGATGCCCGGCGTTGAAGTCCCCTCAAAGCGCAGGCGTCCGCTGATCGCGAGGGCACCGGCCGGCCCCGATGAAATCTGCCCGCGCTCAATGACCAGCGCGCGCTGTGCTTCGTCATAGGAAAAATGCGCGCCATTCACGTCGATGGTGGCGGCGGGTTCTTTGGGATTGAGAAGGGT
>JBAWYY010000575.1:0-2013 GCA_037143285.1 Alphaproteobacteria bacterium
TGCGTCATCGGCACCCATGGGCTCGTGAATGCCGATGTGTCGCCGCGTGGGGATCCGGCGGGCTTTGTGCGGGTCTTGAGCGACCGCTATCTGATGATCCCCGACCGGGTCGGCAATAACCGCTTCGATTCGCTTGAGAATATCTTCGAAAACGGCATGGTCGGCATCCTGTTCATAGTGCCGGGCATGGCCGAAATCCTGCGCGTCAACGGCGTTGCCCGGATCACCAATGATGCGGCCCTGCTGGCCGCGTCAGCCGTGCAAGAGCGGGCGCCGAAGATCGGGATCGTGGTCGAGGTGCGCGAGGCCTATCTTCACTGCGCGAAGGCGGTCAATCGCGCGGGTCTTTGGGACCCCTCCCGCCATATCAACCGCGATGATTTGCCAAGCTATGGCACCATGCTGGTCGACCATGTGGCTGGGCTGACAGCGGAAGAAAGCGAACGCCAGGGCCAGGAAATGGCACGTCGGGGTATGTATTAGTCGCTATGCGGGAAATTCCGGATTTTTTCACGTCTTCGGTGGTACGTTTCAATGCGTCCTCCGTGATCGACCCTTGATTCGGATGTTCCCCCTCCGGTGCTATATCCAGAAAGCCTGATGTGACCGGCAAGCCGTTCCTCATCTCCCATGACCGTGAGCTTTCGCACGCTCACAAGATTCGGATCGCCTATGCGGCCTGGGCCCGTGGCGATGCGACCCCGCTTCTTTCAATGATTGCCGATGATTGCGAGTTCACGATCATGGGCAATCTCGCAGTTAACCCGAATGCGGGCACACGCATTGGGCCTTTGGGGTTTCAACAGTCGATCATCCAGTTCCAAGAGATGTTCGAAGTCAAAGACATCGAGTTCGAGCGGATTATCGGCGAGGGCGATGCGCTTTGCGTGCTTTGGAGCACAGTTCTTGTGGTCAGAGCCACGGGGCGGATCATTGAATGCGAGCGCTGCGACTTCATTGAGTTTGCCGAAGGCAAGGTGAAGCGCGCCCGCTGCTTCTACGACTCGGCGACGATGGCGCTGACCACGGGCTTTGCTTGCGTCGCGCCGCGCGGGAATGTCGCGCCGCCAGCCGAGGTGCCTGAGGGCCCAACGGCTCAGGCTCAAAGCTCTTAAAGTCCTCTCTCTCGTCGGCACGGGGTTTGCTCATCGGGGCCTTGGATGCCCCGGTGTGGGCACAGTAGCCTCCGAGAGAAATCAACATGCCCCTCTTCGATACCATCGTTCGCGGCGGTCACATCGTCTCGGCAAGCACGGTCATTGCCGCCGATCTCGGGATCCGCGACGGCAAGGTGGCCGCCATCGGGACCGACCTTGGCGATGCCTCGGAGATTATCGATGCGACCGGCCGTTTGGTGCTGCCGGGCGGGGTCGATACCCATGTCCATTTGGAACAGACCGGTCTCGGGCCGGAGATGTGCGATACATGGGCGAGCGGCACGGCCTCTGCGGCCGCCGGCGGCACGACCACCGTCATTTGCTTTGCCTGGCAGGCGAAGGGCGGCTCTCTCGCCGAAGTCACCGCCGATTACCGTGAGAAGGCCAAAGCGGCGCGGGTCGATTATTCGTTCCACCTCACCGTCACCGATGCGACGCCGACGGTGGTCGACGAGGAATTGCCGGCCCTGATCGGAGACGGCAGCCGCTCGGTCAAAGTGTTCATGACCTATGACGGCGTACGGCTTGATGACGCGGCGGTGCTGCGGGTGCTGGCGGCGGCGCGTCGCGCCAAGGCGCTCGTCTGCGTCCATGCCGAGAACCACGCGCTGATCGCCTGGCTCACCGAGCAACTGGTGGCGGCGGGTCTCACATCGCCTAAATTTCATGCATATGCCAAACCAATGATCGCTGAGCGTGAGGCCGTTCATCGCATCATCTGCTTGGCGGAGGCCCTCGATGTGCCGATCCAGATTTTCCACGTGTCGGGCGCGGACTCGGCCGAAGAGATCGCTCGCGCTCAGGCGCGCGGCCTCAAGGTCTGGGCTGAAACCTGCGTGCACTATCTGACGCTGAC
>JBAWYY010000576.1:0-2010 GCA_037143285.1 Alphaproteobacteria bacterium
CCGAAGTCTGAGTTCGCATTCCGCGGGCGATTGGCACCCCCCGAGCCACCCCCCGCACCACCCCCGGCACCCGCGCCGCCCGGGCCCCGCGTGAGCTCGTAGGGCATGGGGTCCCCCGCAAGGCCCGCCACCAGGTTGGCCAGCGCTGCATTGGGATCGAGAAAATGCTCGAACACATCCAGCGCAGTGACGACATCATACGGCTCGCCAGACCAAATGGGCAAAGGCGCTTCAAATAGACCTGTAATGTATTCGCCGGTAACCCATTGTGCGGCCGGCGGATAACGAATGGCATCAAGGGCCGATCGCCGCACCGCATCGGGTGCCAGCAAGCGGAGCAAATCGCCATGGCCGGCGCCAAAATCGAGCAGAGACGCCCCTGATGTCAGATATGGCCGAACCCATTCAGCTGCGGGGTCGTCGCGTCCGATATCGCTCCAGACATCCTGAGCCGCCGCCGTGAGGACGGCCTCCAGCGCCTGCGGAGTTGGCATCCGATCCTTCCAGATGAGGCCACAGCCAGAACAAACCTGAAGCACTGCTGACGGCCCCGGCATTCCAACGTCAAGACAGCCAAACCGATAGCTCGTACGCCGAATCTCGCCCGCGCGTCGGCCTGTACGGCCACAGAGTGGGCATTTGAGTACAGAGACATAATCAACGTCGATAATCATCTGCGTGGCGCCGCTGGAACCAGCCGCCGAACCTGACGTCGAGCGAAGGCCTTCAACTGTTGCGAAAGCGGCGGTCGGAAACCCACATGAAAAGCGCGCATGATACGCGGGTCAGGGGCGATATCGGGTGGGAACTGCCAGCTCTGGGCGCTTTCAGCCAGCGCAACATCGTATCGATCGGTCGCAAAGCAATGCACACCAGTGCCATCATTGCCGATATTTGCGGCGAGTGCTGCTGTCGGGAGGACGGTAAAGGCATCCGCACACAGCTTTGCATAGGAAAATCGCAGCGCCCAACTGTCGATGCGGCCCTCCATCTGAGCACGCAGCTGCCCTGTCATGTCCCAACCGCCTTCTTCAAAGCGAGCACGGGCAGCAGAGTCGCGCATAAAGCGCGCATAGTCTGCAACTGACCAGTCAACTTGCGCCCAGCGATCGCGCCATGTGGCCCAACCCCATGGCGCCGGTCGCCGGCTGAGATAGACGTCATTGGAATAATCAGGCGGCAAAGGCACCAGGCTTGGCGGATAGCTGTAACCGCACGCGGCAAAAACGCGGGGGTTTTTACGATAGGCGGTCAAAGCCTGGTTGAGATAATCGAGAAAGCCGGGTGCTGTTACAATATCGTCCTCGACAACGATCACACGGTCGTGCGTTTCAAAAATTTGGCTGACACCGAAAATGATACTGGCAGCGAGGCCCTTGTTGACGGCGCTTTCGTGCAAAGTGACACTGGCAAATCCAGTTGCCGCGCGCGCCACGGCACGCGCTGCAGCGACGTCATCGACGTGGCCGGAATGCTTAGGACCATCGGCAAAAATGATGAGGTTGGTGTCGTTGGCCAATCGGTTCGCAGCGAGGGCCCGCAGCGTAGCTGCCGTATGGTCTGGCCGCGAATAGACGAACAAGATGACCGGAGCCGGTGACATTCTACTTTCCGAGGCGGGTGAAGAAGGGATCCCCATCCAGTTCCCCTAAGCGTCACCGAGCAGAATTGCCAAGCTCGCGGCGCTTGAATCGACGTTTGTCATAAACACTTCACATTACACCAGCTGCGCGCCGCGGGTGACGCAGCGCCTGCCAATGCAGTTGCAGCATCGGTCGCAATGCGGGTACCAACGCCGGCACAGCCACCACGATCGCCAATTGGCCGCCAAGCAACGCGAGAGGTGCGCCAACAAGACCGAGGCGCGGCAGCAGCAGCAGGTTTAGACTGACAGCGGTGATCGCGCCTGCGAAGGTCCGCACCACCGCCCAGCGTGTGAGCCCCTCGTTGATAATCCATTGCCCCTGGGCGACACCGGTGAAGACCAACAACGATGTAAAAATGTGTAGT
>JBAWYY010000577.1:0-1989 GCA_037143285.1 Alphaproteobacteria bacterium
TTTCGCCGTGGCGAAGAAACAGGAACCGCTCGCGGCGCGGCCGAAACGGCAGGAGGCGGGCGAGATCGACAATCGCTTCATAGCCGAGCGTCGGGGCAATTTGAGTGGGCGAGCCGGCCATGGGCGCTCCATGAGTGGGGACCAAACCCTCTCCCATGACCGCGTCCGCTTTTCAATCCCGTGCGGGCGACCCCGCCCCAAACGAAGATTTCGACTGCGCTCAAAGCCCCTGTCAAAGCCCGCGCCCTTGAGATAATCAGGCGCCATGACTGCCAGTATGAAACGTGCCTCTGTCCGTGATCGCGTCCGCGCCATAGACGCCGGCGAAGCCGTGGTGGGCACCCATGTGCTCGGCCAAACGCCGATAATCGTCACGGCCTTAGGCGAGATCATCGTCGTGGATGAGAGTGATGCGCGGGTCACCTTGCACGATGGCGCGATCTTGGACACGGCGAGCGACGGGACGAGCCTGATCACCGGCGGCGATGACGGTCGCGTGATGCGCTTTTCGCCGAAGTCAGGTCCTAGCCTCATCGCGGAGGGCAGGGCCTGGGTCGACCGGGTCGCATTGTCGTCGAATGGTGGTATCGCCTGGAGCACGGGCAAGATCGTTCATGCAACCGATGGCAAGGGCGAGGTGCGCACCCTTTCGCTCGCCTCCTCGGCCTCGGGTCTTGCCTTCTTCCCCAAAGGCTTCCGCTTGGCGATTTCGCACTATATGGGCGCGACCTTGTGGTTCCCGAACATGACGGGAGCCGCGCCGCAAAAGCTCGAATGGAAGGGCTCCCATACCGGCGTTGAGGTCTCGCCCGATGCGCGCTTCGTCGTCACCACCATGCAGGAAAGCCAGCTTCACGGCTGGCGGCTAGAAGACGGCCAGCACATGCGCATGTCCGGCTATCCCGCCAAGGTGCGCTCCATGTCCTGGACCCATGGCGGCAAGTTCCTCGCAACCTCCGGATCGGCCGAGGCGATCCTCTGGCCCTTCTCCGGCAAGACCGGGCCGATGGGGCAGTCGCCCACCATGATTGCGCCCTCGGCATCCGCCGCGATGCGGGTGACGACGGTTGCCGGCCATCCCCAGACGGAAGTGGTGGCGACCGGCTTTACCGACGGGCTGATCCTGCTTGCGCGGATCTCGGACGGCGCGGAAATCCTATTGCGCGAGCCTGATGGCGATCCCATCTCGGCACTCGCCTGGAGCCGGGACGGCAAGACCTTCGTCTTCGGCACCGAGGGCGGCAAGGCGGGCGTCGCTTCGCTCTGATGTCCTAGGCTGCGACGCGCGACGTTGTGCCCCGCACGACCAGCGTCGGTGCAATCAGGATGCGCTCAGCGGCTAGGCGCGGATTGACAATGCGGGCTAGGATCCGCTCCGCCGCGCGCTTGCCCATCTCGTCTTGGTGATTGGCAACGGTGGTGAGACCCGGCGCCCAGAGCGCTGCCTCCTTCACGTCATCGCAGCCGACGACCGAAACATCGCGTCCGGCTTCTAGCCCGCGGGCGCGCAGGCCTAAGATCGCGCCGAAGGCAATAAGATCATTGAAGGCGACAAGGGCCGTCGGCGGGTTCGGCTGGTCAAAAAGCCGCGCAATGGCGGCAAAGCCGAGTTCGCGGGTGCCAAGACCTGGGACGAGGAGCGCCTCATCGGTATCGAGCCCGTGGGAGGCAACGATCCGGCGCCAAGCGCCGCGCCGATTGCGCCCGGTGGACATGCCGTCGGTGCCGCCGATCAAGGCGATGCGGCGATGGCCGAGACCGATCAGATGCTCGAGTGCGAGACGCGTGCCGGCAGCGTCATCGGAACCAACAAAATCAAGCCCGATATTGGCGATTTCGCGGGAGATTTGGACAACTGGCACGCCGGCCTCGGCCATAGAAGTGAGGCTCAAGGCGCTCGCCCGGTCTGCAGGGCAGACGATCAGCCCGTCGGGTCGATATTCCTTCAAAGTGCCGAGCACCCGGTCCTGCTTGTCGGGATCGTCCGAA
>JBAWYY010000578.1:0-1988 GCA_037143285.1 Alphaproteobacteria bacterium
TCGTCTTCACCCTAAGGAGATTTCCACACGGCGAGCGGGTTGCGGGAAACCCCGGGCGTCCTTACTATAGCGACGATGTCTATTCGCACCCTCATTGACCGCACCTATACCTCGCCCGCCCGGCCGCGGACGGAGACGAAGCTGTCTGCGCAAGATCGGGTGATGCATCTGAAGCGCACGGGCTGCCCGATCCACGACGTCAAGGCGATGTTGCGGGCGGTTGGCCTTCGCCCCACCCGTCAGCGCATGGCTTTGGGCTGGATGCTCTTTGCCCGCGGCGATCGCCACGTGACAGCCGAGATGCTGTTCGATGAGGCCGCAGGCGCCCGCGTGCCGGTCTCGCTCGCCACCGTCTACAACACGCTGCACCAGTTCACCGAAGCCGGCCTATTGCGCGAAGTGGCTGTAGACGGCGCCAAATCCTATTTCGACACCAATCTCTCCGACCACCACCACTTCATTGTCGATGGTGAGACGACGGTGTTCGACATCCCCGGCACCATGGTCGCCGTTGATCGCCTGCCCCAGGCGCCCGAGGGTTTTGAGATCGCGCGGGTTGATGTGGTTGTCCGCCTCAGACGGCGCGGCGACGCCGAAAGCAGCGGCACACTCTAGAACAACCTGACTTTTTGGGTTTGTGCCGTAGGGTCAACAAACGATTAATTCACCATTGCGACTCATTGTGGCGACATCTGTCTCGTCACGGTCGTTGCATTTGCCTCTCACCGCACTCGCATCCCCTGACATGCAAGCAACGCAGGCTGCCCCGCACCGGCGCCGGCGCTCTTTTGCGTTGGTGATCATGGTCTTAGCGATCATGTTGTCGGCGAGCCTGATCGCGATCGCGACCGTACTCGTGCTGCAATCGCGCGGCCGGGCCGTCGAATCTGCACGCTACTCCACCCAGCAGACGGCGCTCGCCATCGAAGCGCGCCTGTCGCGGATCATCACCTCAGTTGAGTTGCTGCTCCGCGCCAAGGTGCTGATGGACCCGACCAATGGCGCCAATCTCGACGTCAATGATTTCCGCCGCGTCGTGCCGGCCATCACGAACTATTCCCTCCGCACCGAGCCCATCGGCAAGGAAACCCTGAAGGCCATGACCGCTTGGCCGGGCGCTGGCTATTTCCCCTTCCCCGTGTGGGTCGGCCGCCCCTCTGTGGACGGCTATGGGCGCTGGCTCCTGCCCGTTGGCGTTTCGCAGTTCGAGCCGCGCACCGGCACCTGGCGAACTGCTGAAGCGCTTCTGGATATCGAGCGACTGCGCGACAGTTTCGTCAACTTGAATGTCGGCCCGAAAGGCTCGGCGGTGCTCTTCCGCACCGATGGGGTGATGATCACCCGAGAGCCCCTGTTCTCGCCCCAGATCGGTCAGCAATTTCGGACCGCACGCCTCTTCCAAGAACTCGTTTTCAATTCCCAAGGCACTTTTCAGGCCATCTCCATGGCCGACGGCGTCGATCGCATCACCGCCTTCCGCGTCGTGCCCTCGGCCCCGCTCGTGGTGGTGTCCGGCATGGCGGTGGAGGACGCGCTCGCCCGCTGGTACCATGATGCCTGGTGGATCGGCGCCCTCGTCACCGTTCTCGTCACCATCTTCATGGCCTCAGCGCTTCTCTTCACCCGCGAAGCCTATCGCCGTGAGCGCGCCGAGCGCGAAGCGCGGATTCGTGCCGACGCCCTGCGTGTCACGCTCGACAATATGGATCAGGGCCTAATCATGGTGGACGCCAAGTCCCGGGTCCGGGTCTATAACAAGCGCGCCAGCGAGCTTTTGGACATTCCGGAGAAGCAACTGGCAACGATGCCGCTCTTCTCCGATCTTGTTAGAGCACAACGGGATCGCGGCGAACTTCGTGGCGAGCTTGCCCAGCAAGCTGACGACATCATCGATCATGCCTCTTTGTCCAAAAAGTTCCATCAATATGAGCGCGAGCGACCCAATGGCGCCGCGCTTGAGGTGCGCTCCGTGCCCTTGCCCGGTGGCG
>JBAWYY010000579.1:0-1985 GCA_037143285.1 Alphaproteobacteria bacterium
CGGTCAAGGTCGACGACGCCGGGCGGAGCCGGTCTGCGGGTATCGGTTGAAACGTCAGTGCGCGGCCCAAACAAACTTTGACGCAGCACAGGGATAAGGCACAACAAGGCCAGAATGTCGGTGATATAGCCGGGGATCGCCAAAAGGAGGCCGGCAAAGGCCGTGGAAAGCCCTGCTTTCGCTGCGGCTTCGCTCACATAAACGACGCGGCCGGTGGCGAGCTGCGCGAACAAAAGCCGCGCGCCACCTTTCAAAATGATGATGCCTAAGACCGACGTCGCGATTACGCCGAAGAGAGCGGGCAAGAACCCGAACCGTCCTGAGACCGCAGCAAAGGCCGCAAATTCTGCAAATGGCAGCGCCAGCACGGCAAGAGCAATCCAGCGCAGACGGATCATTGAGCGCCCCAGGACGGAGGAAAAACCGGATACCGCACTTCAAATATGCCTCGTCCGGTCGTTTCGCTACCGCTCGGCCATGATGACACGAAAGAATGTCCACCTTCGCGCTGGCAATCGGCGCAGATCGCATTATCTTGGGATCTACGTAAACCGACGGGGTCCATTTCCCCGCACCCTCAAGGTCGGCCTCTCCGCTGACCCTCTTGATGACGGCAACCATGAACAACGCATTTGACATCTACACGCTCATCTTCCTCGCGCTGGCGGTGTTCATTTTCTTCCGGCTGCGCAGTGTGCTCGGGACCAAGACCGGTCATGAGCGTGATCCGTTCAAGCCCAATGACGTGAACCGCGACATGGGCGGTCCGCCGACAATGGGTGGTCCCGGCATGGGTGGCCCTGGCATGGGCCGTCCGGGCATGGGTGCGCCGCCCCCCGGCAATGTCATCCCCTTGCCCAACCGTCCCGGCATGGCGGCCCCAATGCCGATGCCGCAGGCAGGCCCTCGCTGGGTTGGTATTGCGCCTGAAGGTTCCGCCTTGGCCATGGGGCTCGATAGCATCGCCGCGCGCGATCCGTCCTTCGACGCAGCGGGTTTCGTCAGCGGCGGCAAAGCGGCCTATGAAATGATCGTGCTCGCCTTTGCAGGCGGCGACCGCAAGACCCTTCGCGATCTTCTCGCGCGTGATGTGTTCGAAGGGTTTGAGGCTGCCATCCGTGATCGCGAGGCGCTTGGCCACACGGTCGAAACACGCTTCGTTGGGATCGAGAAGGCAGAGATCACCGAAGCGCAAATGCGCGCTGATTCGGCGCAGGTGACCGTGAAATTCGTGTCGCAGCTGATCACGGCGACCCGTGACAAGGCTGGCACTGTGGTGGAAGGCTCTCCCGAGCGCGTCACCGATGTGACGGATATCTGGACCTTCGCGCGCAATGTGACGACCCGCGACCCCAATTGGTATCTGATCGCCACCGAAGCCGGGGCCTGACCCGAGGCTCGCAGCTGAGGAGAAGGCCATGCGCGGAGGCGGGATCGCGTTCCGTCTTTTAGCGGCCCTCGCGCTGGTCTTGTCGTTGGACCTCATGGCGGCCAGATCAAGTGCCGCCACGGCGGCTGACCTGCCCGACGCCACGGTCGCGACGCCGCAAGCCGCCGAGGTTAAACCCGTCTCGGATGGACAGGCCCACACTTCCGGATTTCCGCTCGCGTTCCCCGATGCGTGGATGGAGGTGGGACGGTTCTCCTCGCTGCCCGGCTGGGCAGAGGATGCGCAAGAGCGCGCTTGGAAGCCGTTCCTTACCTCGTGCGAGAAGCTCTCAGCTCAGGCTAATGCTCCACGGACCGCCCCACGTATTTGGGCGGCCTTGAAGATCATTTGCGCCGAGGCAGCCAGTCTCGGCAAAGACCTTGATCGCACGACCACCCGTGCCTTCTTCGAACGTCATTTTCGCCCTGTCAGGATCGCGCGCCACGATCAGACCCAAGGCTTCGTGACCGGCTATTATGAGCCGGAGGTTTTCGCCTCGCGCGAACGCAACGATGTTTTCACGACCCCCTTCCTCGCTCGTCCCGCAGACCTGACC
>JBAWYY010000580.1:0-1983 GCA_037143285.1 Alphaproteobacteria bacterium
AAGGCGCTCGCCCGGTCGGCCGGACAGACGATCAGCCCGTCGGGGCGATATTCCTTCAAAGTGCCGAGCACCCGGTCCTGCTTGTCGGGATCGTCCGAATAGGTGCCAAGCAGGATGGTGCGGCCGGAACCTGCAAGGGTCGCTTCAATCGCCGCCAAGAGCTCACCGAAATAGGGATTGACGATATCGTTGAAGCCGACCGCCACCATATTGGTGCGGGCGGTGCGAAGGCTCGCAGCCGAGCGGTTATAGACATAGCCAAGTTCGCGGGCGGCCTCGCGAACGGCCTCACGCGTTTTTGCCGCGACCACCGGCGCATCGCGAAGCGCCAGCGAGACGGTGGCCGTCGACACGCCAAGACTGTCGGCAAGTTTGCGAAGGGTGATGCGATCGCGCGCATCGCCGGACTGGCTCATGGCCATAAGCTCCAGAGGCGCATCGAGTTTAAACGTTTAATCAAACGAACTAAAGGCTGTTGAAAGCCTGTTGAAAAACGCCCGCCGACCCAGTGGATATCTCAGGGATGGGCGGTGGACGCCTCAATCAGGCTCGCGATGCGCTCGGCCACCATGATCACCGGCAGGTTGATGTTCGCCGAGGGTATCGAGGGGAACAGCGAGGCATCGCAGACGCGTAGGCCCGTAACCCCACGCACGAGCCCCGCCTCATCGGTCACGGCCAAGCGATCGAGGTCCGCGCCCATGCGGCAGGTGCCCGAGGCATGCCAGACGCCGGTGACGACGCGGTCGAGATAGGCGTCGAGCACGGCATCGTCAGCGAGAAGGGCGGCAAGCGGCGCCTCCGGCGCGACCATGGCCTCGAAGAGCTTGGGCGCGAAGGGGCCGGAGAGGTCGACGGCGGCGCCTGCAAGCGTCATGAGCGTTTCATTGCGCAGCGACGGCGCACCGAACCGCCTCGCCCGATCGGAGAGGCGCGCGGCAAAGGGCGCACCGGTCAGCCCCTGCGCATGGACGTCGGCCATGAGGTCTGCCACCCGCTTGAACGCCTCGCGAAGCCGCACTCGATCGCGCTCGTCGGAGAGAAGGCGGAGATCAACTTCCGGGGGCCCAAAGGGATCAGCGCCCAAGCGCACAAGGCCGCGCCCATGGCTGCGATTGACCCAGACATAGCCAAGGCCCATGCGCCGGCCCATGGCGTGCCAACTGCCGCGCCCGACCATGGCCATATGCATATCGCCGTCGGGTTCGCCTGGGAGTCCCGACGAGAAGCGCCAGATCGCCGGGATGTGGTGGCGCGGTTCGCGGGCGGGAAGCCGGGCGCTTCGCGGCAGGAAGGCGGCCACCGCCGCAGAAGGGTGCTCCATCAGGTTGCGGCCGACGCCAGGGCTGTCGCAGATCACCTTAATGCCGCGCGCCGCAAGTTCACCCGCAGGGCCGATGCCGGAGCGCATGAGCATGGTCGGCGTCTGGAGGGCGCCGCAAGCGACAATGGTCTCGGAGGCGCGGATCACCTGTTCGCCGTCGGCGTCACGGACCCGCGCGCCGACCACGGCTTTGCCCTCAAGGATGAGGCTGATCGCCTTCGTCTCGGTCAGGATCGTCAGGTTCGGCCGCGCCCGGACACTTGGCGTCAGGTAGCCCACCGAGGTTGGCACCCGCGTCCAGGTCTCATCGCAATTGGCAGTCAGCGGAAAGACACCGTCCTCCCAGGCGCCGTTCTGGTCGGGCTTTTCGGGGACGCCCTGGCGCGCCAAGGCGGCAACTAGCGCCTCGACAAAGCCTGAGCGGTCGGCCTTGGGCACGCGCCGAACGGGGATCGGTCCATCCTGCCCATGGAGCGGTCCTGCCATCTCAAGATCGCGCTCAAGCTTCAGGAAGAATGGCAGGACGTTCTCCCAGGTCCAGCCCTTGGCGCCGAGCGCCTCCCATTCGTCATAGTCGCCGGGCGCGCCTCGATTGGCACCAATACCGTTGACGACCGAGCCACCGCCGAGAGCGCGCCCCTGCGTATAGGGCATGGTCG
>JBAWYY010000581.1:0-1983 GCA_037143285.1 Alphaproteobacteria bacterium
CGAAGCGGAAGAACGGCGCCTGACGGCTGGGTCCGACCACGCTGAAAGGCTCGCCGCCCTCCAAACGCGCCTTGAAGCTTCACAAGCAGCGCTCAGCGCTGCCGAGGCTGAGGCGATTGCGGCCGAGCAGGCCCATGCGGTGGCCCGCAGCCAAGAGGGCGATGCCCGTCGTCCGCTTGCGGACGCCGAGCGCACGGTTCAGCGGCTCGACACTGAAATCCGCACGCTGTCCAAAGTTCTGAACGTCGCCAACAAGTCCATGTGGCCGCCCGTCGTTGAGATGGTCCAGGTCGCCAAGGGCTATGAGACAGCTCTCGGCGCAGCGCTCGGCGATGATCTGGAGGCGCCGACCGATTCGGCCTCGCCCCAACGCTGGGCCGGCGCGGATGGGGCGAGCGATCCCCTTTTGCCGGAGGGCGCAAAACCCCTCTCCGCCTTCGTCCAGGGGCCGCAGGAACTTGCGCGCCGCTTGGCGCAAGTCGGTGTCGTTGCCAAAGGCGACGGCGACCGCCTTCGAAAATCGCTCGCGCCCGGCCAAAGGCTCGTGTCGCCCGAGGGAGATCTTTGGCGCTGGGATGGGTTTGTGGTCGCCGCCAATGCGCCGACCGCCGCCGCCCGCAGGCTTTCGGAACGCAACCGGTTGGTGGACCTCGCCCGTGAGTTGGCGGACGCCCGCGCGCGGATAGATGATCTGAAGCGGGCGGCTGACACGGCAACAGACGCCGTCAAGGCTGCCTCCGCGAGGGAGCAACGCGGCCGCGATGCCTGGCGTCTCGCCCAACGTGCGGCGGACGGCCTGCGTGACGAGCTAACCGCGACCGAGCGCGCGGCAAGCGCTGTTACCACCCGCCTTGCTGCCCTCCTCGAAGCGCGCTCGCGGCTCACCGCAGCCATTGATGAAGCCAAGGCTGTGAAAGCCGATGCGGTCCGCGCCATTGAGGGCCTCGGGCCGGTGGGCCCCTTGGAAGCCCAACTTGCCGAGGTGCGTACGGAAGTGGCCACCCATCGCGCGGTGCTGGCTGAAGCGCGGGCTTGGGCGCAGGGGCTGACGCGCGAGGCCGAAATGCGCGGGCGTCGGCTTGAGGCCATCGCTTCTGACCGCAAGGCCTGGACCGCGCGTCAGGGCGGCGCTGCCACCCACGTGGTGGCGCTTGAAACAAGGCTCGCTGAAGCGCGCGTTGAACGGGCAGGGCTCGATGACGCGCCGACCGCCTTCCTTGAGAAGCGGCGCACCGTCATCAACAGCATCGAAAGCGCCGAATCGGCCCAGCGAACAGCTGCTGATCAGCTCGCATCCGGCGAAGCCGCGTTGAGTGCTGCCGATCGCCAAGCGCGCGCCGCTCTCGATGCCATGGCGTCCGCCCGCGAGACGCTTGCTCGCGCTGAAGCAAAGCTCGAAAGCGTTCGGGCCCGTGCGGTGGAAGTGGAAGCCGCCATCGTCGAGACCTTCGAAGTGTCTGCGCCGGGCCTTTTAAAGATCGCAGGCCTCTCTGGCGATGAGAGCTTGCCCGATCCCCGCCGGCTGGAAGACGAGTTGGAGCAGTTGAAGCGCGAGCGTGAGCGTCTCGGCGGCGTCAATTTGCGGGCGGATGAAGAGCTCAACGACGTCCAAAGCCAGTTCGATGGGATGGTCGCCGAACGCGACGACCTCGTGGAAGCCATTAAGAAGCTGCGCGGTGCCATTGGATCGCTTAACCGCGAGGGACGAGAGCGCTTGCTCGCCTCGTTCGTGGTCGTGAACGACAATTTCCAGCGCCTCTTCACCACATTGTTTGGCGGTGGCACCGCCGAGCTTCAATTGGTTGAGTCCGATGATCCCTTGGAAGCGGGCCTCGACATTCTCGCCAAACCCCCGGGCAAGCGACCGCAGGTGCTGTCGCTCCTGTCCGGCGGCGAACAGGCGCTCACTGCCATTGCCCTCATCTTCGCGGTGTTCTTGACCAATCCCGCACCCATTTGCGTCCTCGATGAGGTCGATGCCCC
>JBAWYY010000582.1:0-1981 GCA_037143285.1 Alphaproteobacteria bacterium
CATCGATGGAAAGGCGCTGCGACTGCGCACCAATCAGGATGCGATCGAGGCGGGGATTGCCTATGTCTCGGAAGACCGCCTGACAATGGGTCTGGTGCTCGACCAGCCCATTGCGGCCAATGCGGTCGTCACCATCCTGCAGCAACTCGCCGGCAAGCTTGGCCTGATTGATCCCAAGGCGCGGCAGTCGACCGTGGATCATTGGGTCAAGGAACTCACCATCAAGGTGTCCGACACGGAAAATGCGGTGCGCACGCTGTCCGGCGGCAACCAGCAACGTGTCGTGCTGGCCAAATGGATGGCGCGCAAGCCGCGCGTGCTGATCCTCGACAGCCCCACCGTCGGCGTCGACGTGTCGGCCAAGGACGGCATCTATGAGATCGTCAAGCAGCTCGCCGCTGAAGGCGTTGCGGTGATCATGATCTCCGACGAAATTCCCGAAGTGCTCTACCATTCGCACCGCATCCTGGTGATGCGATCCGGCAAGATCACCGGGGCCCATCAACCGACGCAGACGTCCGAGCATGATCTGATGGTGGCCGTAAATGCTTGAGATATTTGCTCGTTTCCGGCGTAGCCATGAATTCTGGCTCACGATCGTCATCCTTGCGATCTGCGTGCTGCTGACGGTCGCGACCGACAGTTTCTTCACGCTGCGCAATCTGTTCGATCTTCTCACCTCGAATGCCTTTGTCGGGATCCTGTGCGCCGGCCTGATCGTCGTGCTCGTTGCCGGTGGCATCGACATCTCGTTCACGGCAACCGCGACGATCACGCAATATGTCGCGCTGACGGTTGCCAACGAGTATGGCGCCAACTGGTTCACCCTGTTTGCGATGGCGTGCGCCCTTGGCGTTGTCTGCGGCGCGATCAATGCGTTCTTCATCGTCAAGTTCAAGATACACTCGATTATCGTTTCGATCGCAACCCTGAATATCTTCTATGGGTTGCTGATGTACGTGACCTCGGGCAAGTATATCTATTCGCTGCCGGAGTTCTTCACCACGGGCATCAACTGGTTCGAATTCGAGTATGACGACATACGCTACGCCATAAACCTGCAGATGTTGCTGCTGGTTGTGTGTTTTGCGCTCACCTGGTTCCTGCTCAACCGCACGAATATCGGTCGGCAGATCTATGCGATGGGCGGCAATCCGGATGCGGCGCAGCGGCTCGGCTTTTCGACTTTCCGCCTCAACATGTTCGTCTATTGCTACATGGGCTTCATCGCCGGCATTGCCTCGCTGGCCCAGGCGCAGTTCGCACAGTCGGTGGCCCCGACCATCCTCGTGGGCAAGGAACTCGACGTGCTGGCCGCTGTCGTCCTTGGCGGGGCGAGCCTCAATGGCGGCGTCGGTACGGTGCTTGGCGCTTTCCTTGGTCTCACGCTGCTGGCCCTGCTGCAGAACGGGCTCGTGCTGATGGGGGTTTCTTCCTATTACACGCCCTTCGTCACCGGCGCCGTGATCCTGATCTCCGTCTCTGCCACTGCCATGGAAGCGGCGCGCCAGCAGCGTCTGAAGAGGGCCCGGACATGACGACCAACGCCGCAACCGCGCGGGGCGGACTGCCGTCCTTCCTCTTCGGAACCAACGGGTCGCTGGCCGCGCTCCTTGTCGGTTTTGTCGTGGTCTTCAGCCTTGTCATCGGAGAGAAGTTCTTCTCGCCGTCGACCTTGCAGTCCATGGCCTTCCAGTTGCCGGAACTTGGCATCCTTTCGCTCGCGATGATGATCACGCTGCTCAAGGGCGGCCTCAACCTGTCGATCATCGCCACGGCCAATCTCTGCGCGCTGACCATGGCGCATTTTCTCACCACGCTCGTTCCCGGTACGGAAGGGGTGATGTCCGGCGTGATGATGGCGGTATCGCTGGCGTCCGGCCTCGTCGTGGCGCTGATCATCGGGCTGATCAACGGCTATGTGATCGCCTATCTCGGGGTCTCGCCGATCCTCGCGACGCTGGGCACGATGACGATGGTC
>JBAWYY010000583.1:0-1975 GCA_037143285.1 Alphaproteobacteria bacterium
GACCCTTCGAAGCTGGCCATGAAGGCGCCGGAACCGGTCTTCACATCCATGACGAGGCCTGAGAGCCCGGCTGCGAGCTTTTTCGACAGGATGGAGGCGGTGATCAGCGGGATCGATTCGACCGTCGCGGTCACGTCGCGCACCGCGTAGATAGCTTTGTCCGCTGGCGCGAGATCGGCGGTTTGACCGATGATCGCGCAGCCGACCCGCTTCACCGTCTCCCGGAAAAGCGCAGGCTCAGGCGTCGCGTTATAGCCGGGGATCGCTTCGAGCTTGTCGAGGGTGCCGCCGGTATGGCCCAGGCCTCGCCCGGAAATCATCGGCACGAAGCCGCCGGCCGCTGCCACGAGGGGCGCGAGCATGAGAGAGACCGTGTCGCCCACGCCCCCGGTCGAATGCTTGTCGAGGATGGGGCCGGGGAGGTCCAGATCATGCCAGTCCAAGACGCGGCCGGACGCCGTCATGGCTCTCGTCAGCGCGATGCGCTCGTCCATGCTCATGCCGCGCAGAAACACCGCCATGGCAAAGGCGGCAATCTGAGGTTCGGTGACGGCCCCTGAACCGATGCCGGCCACGAAGGCGGTGATCGCTTCGGCACTCAGTGGCTCACCGTCCCGTTTCGCGCGGATGATCTCCTGCGGCAGCATCGGGTTTCCTCATCGCGTTGCGTCGGTCATGCGATGAAGCCGCCTTAGTCAGCTCAAGGCATTAGGTCAAATACTTATGAAGCCGACTAAGTCTTTGCTCACCATAATGACAGTGCGCCGCATTTAACCACAAATCGCCCTAGAAGGCGGTAAAAAGCAACCGAGACGGCACTAATACAGTGGTTGCAAGTAAATTTATCGCCGAAAGCGTGCAGTTGTTAACCAGGTCCTTACTCCGAAGCAGCGATTCTTCTGTTCAGAGAAATAGAAAATTTTGTCCGAACGGAAGATGGATCCCCCACATGCTCGTGCATCTTGGTATCGCCCGCCGGCTCGCTCTCGCGCTGTCCGTGCCCTTGGCTTTGGCGCTCGGTCTCGGCGCTTCGATCGTGATTGACGCTTGGTCACGCATGCATGACGCAGACAAGGTCCGCACCGTCATGCAGATCGCGCCCGCCCTTGGCGGTTTCGTCCATCAGGTGCAAACCGAGCGTGGGCTCACCAATACGATGCTGCGCAATGCCAATGATGCTGCGGTCGTCCAATCGCGACGCGAGCAGATGGTCAAGGTCGACAGCGCAGTGGAAGAGCTACGCCGCGCGCTCTCGCTGGTTCCGTCGTCAGCCGAGGGCGGCGCGCTTGCCAAGATCCGCACCTTTGACGCGACTATTGCCCGCCTCTCCGGCCTTCGCGCTAGGGTCGAGGCCCGTCAAATTCCGCCGCCCGAGGCGGTTGGCAAATATACCGCGCTGGTGGAGGAGGCGATTGCCCCCATCGAGGCGCTCGCTCAAGACCAGCGTGCCGTCACCGTACTGCGCACCTTGCTCGCTTATACCAGCGTCATCCGCGCGAAAGAGGCTGCTGGACTAGAGCGCGCCACGGGCGCCGGCGCCTTTAAGCCTGAGGGTTTCGATAAATCCGTTCTTCCGCGTTTCCTGGCACTTGGTGCGGCTCAAGAGAGCCTCTTGGGTGTTGTGCGTCGCTTGGGCCTGCCCGACCACGCGGCTGCCGTTTCGGCGCTCGCGACCCGGCCGAGTGAAGCGCCGGTGGTGGCCTTGCGTGCGCGGGCTGTAAAAGCCGCCCTCGATGGCGAGCCCGGCATCGCGCCGCTCGAATGGTTCCGCGCATCGACCGCCCGCATGGAGGAGATGAAGAAGCTCGAAGATCAACTGTCCGCTGATCTTGTGGCTGCCGTCGACGGTGTTGCCGCCAGCGCGCGTTCCACCTTGATTATGGCCATTGTTGTGATTGGTCTCGGCTTGGCGCTTGCGGTTGCAACGGGGCTTGCCATGGCGCGCTCCATCACCCGACCGCTCACCCGCATGACC
>JBAWYY010000584.1:0-1972 GCA_037143285.1 Alphaproteobacteria bacterium
AAGGCGCTTGCGTCCGGCAACGGTGAGGGACGACGCGGATTTATCGAGCTCGGGCGTGAGGCCCACGCGAGCGGCAACCGCGTCAGCGCGCGCAAAGGCATCGACCCTGGCGGCGTGACGCATATAGGCGCCGACAGCGACGTTCTCGCGCACGGTGAGGCCCGCGAAGGGCTGGACGATCTGGAAGGTGCGGGCGATGCCGGCGCGAGCCAGAACCTCGGGCGGGCGTCCCGTGATATCCTCGCCCTCGAAGCGGATCGTGCCGCTGGTCGGGCGCTCGAACCCTGAGATCATCGTGAAGAGCGTGGTCTTGCCCGCGCCATTCGGCCCGATCAGGCCGGTAATCGAGCCAGGCTTCACCTCAAGGGACGCCTCATTGACGGCGACGAGGCCGCCGAAACGCTTGGTGATGCCCTGAACCGACAGCATCAGCGCCCTCCCCGGCCGAGCACGCGCTCGATCAGGCCGATCATACCGCGCGGCGCAAACGCAACCGCCACGATCAGGAGCGCGCCATAGATGATGAGATCGATGCCGGGAGGGGCGGCGCCGAAATAGGTCTGTATCCCGATCTTGGTGAGTTCGCCGAGGCCGAGCAGCGTCAAGGCGCCGACAAGCGGGCCAAACACCGTGCCGATGCCGCCGATGATGGGGGCGAGCAGCGCTTCCACCGAGATCCAGGCGCCATAGGCAATGGTTGCGTCGAGATAGAGGAATTTCTGTGCATAGAGGCAGCCGGCGGCCGCCGTGATCGCCGCCGAGAGCGTGATCGCCTTCAGCTTCACGGCGAGCGTATCGACACCCAGCGCACGGGCCGCATCCTCGTTCTCGCGCACCGCCACAAGCTGGGCACCGAAGCGCGAGCGCTCAATGCCGCGATTGAGCACGAGCACGAAGGCAACGCCAATGAGCGCCAAATAGTAAAAGACCTCGCGGGCATTGAACTGGAAATTGGCCGCTCGCACATCAAGCGGAATGAGCAGGCCCGCTGCGCCGCCGGTGATGGGCGAGGCATTGGCGAGAATGCGCAAGACCTCGGCGAAGGCGAGCGTCACCAGGGCGAAATAGGACCCGCGCAGGCGTGCCCGAAACGAGAGATAGCCAATGACGAAGCCGACCGCGCCGCCAAGGCCGATAGCCAGCGGCAAGGCGACCCAGGGGTTCACGCCATAGCGTACCTGCAAGATCGCCTGGGCATAGGCGCCCGTGCCGAAAAAGGCCGCGTGGCCGAAGGAGAATTGCCCGCCATAGCCGCCCGCGATGTTCCAGCCTTGGGCGGCAATCGTGATGATCAGCACGAAGACCAGGAAGTTGAGCAGCGTATTGGTGCCGGCAAAGAGGCCGAGGCCGACGAAAACCGGCGCGCATAACGGCAAGGCCGCAAGCACGAGCACCGCGCCCAAAATGGCGTGCAGGTCGGAGAATTTCAGATCCCTCATGCCTTAGCCCCGAACAGGCCGGTCGGCCGCAAGAGGAGCACGAGGATGAAGATCACGAAGATGCCGATCTGGCCGAGGCTTTCGCCCAAGAAGAGGCCGGAGAGGCTCTCGACAACGCCGATGATTAAGCCGCCCACCAGCGCACCGGGGATGGACCCCATGCCGCCGAGCACGACAATCGTAAAGGCCACCAGCACGAAGGCATTGCCGACGCGCGGATTGACATAGAAGGACGGCATCAAGAGGCAGGCCGCCACCGCAAGGCAGGCGCAGCCGAGCCCGAAGGTCACGGCATAGATGTGATTGACATCGATCCCGACAAGGCTCGCCCCGAGCTTTTCTTTCGCAACCGCACGGATCGCCGTGCCGGTATCGGTCAGCGTCAGAACAGCCCAAAGCGCGAAGGCGACCACCAGGACCACGCCGAACCCAACCACCCGGGGGAACGACAGCAGCGCGAAGCCGATATCGACCACTTGGAACGAGTAGTCGACGGTAATCGAGCGGGTATCGGCGCGGAAGATCGCGAGCAT
>JBAWYY010000585.1:0-1971 GCA_037143285.1 Alphaproteobacteria bacterium
CTCGACGGCGGCGCCATGTGCCCGAGCTATCGCGTCACCCGGGACGAGGCCCACGTCACCCGCGGCCGCGCCAACACCCTGCGTCTTGCCCTGACCGGTCAGCTGCCGGGTCAGGATTTATCCGGATCCGATGTGCAAGATGCACTCTCACTGTGTGTGTCGTGCAAAGCGTGCAAACGCGAGTGTCCCACCGGCGTCGACATGGCTCGCATGAAGATCGAGACCAAGGCCGCCCACCATGCCACCTATGGCCCCTCCTTGCACGATCGGTTGATCGCGGACCTGCCGCGTTACGCGCGCCTCGGCGCGGCCTTCGCGCCCCTCCTCAACCTGCGCGACCGCGTGCCCGCGCTTGCCCGCCTCTCCGAGCGCCTCGCGCGCTTTTCAGCCAAGCGCCGCCTGCCGCGCTGGCGCACCGACACCTTCAAGCCGCCCGCTGCCCAAGGCCCCGCCGAGGGCCGCGAGGTCATCCTTTTCACCGATACGTTTAACCGCACCTTCGACCGCGAAATCCTTGAATCCGCTGTTAAAGTGCTCGTGGCCGGCAGCTATCGCATTCGCCACGCAGCCCCCACAGACGGCTCCACCCGCCCGCTTTGCTGCGGCCGCACGTATCTCTCCACCGGCATGATCGACAAGGCCCGCGCCGAGGCCGAGCGGCTGCTTTCAGCCCTTGGTGACGCCGCCGCCCGCGGCGTCCCCATCATCGGGCTTGAGCCCTCCTGCCTCCTGACGCTGCGCGATGAACTCCCAGCCCTTTGCGCCGGCGACCCGCGCGCTGCCGCGGTCGAAAAATCCGCCATGCTGTTTGAGGAGTTTCTGGTGGCCGAGGCCAAGGCCGGCCGGCTCGCCCTGCCGCTCAAACCCCTTGGCGCCAAGGTGCTGCTCCACGGCCATTGCCACCAAAAGGCCTTTGGGCTGATGGGGGCGGTGGAGGGTGCGCTGCGCCTCGTGCCGGACCTCACCCTTGAGACCGTCGAGAGCAGCTGCTGCGGCATGGCCGGCGCCTTCGGCTATCACGCCGACACCATCGAGACCTCAAAAGCCATGGCGGAACTCTCGCTTCTGCCCGCCGTCCGTGCCGCAAGCCCAGACACCATCGTGGTCGCCGACGGCACCTCCTGCCGCCACCAAATCGCTGACGGCACCACCCGCAACGCGGTGCATGTGGCGGAGGTTCTGGCACGCGCGCTGGGGTGAGGGGGAGGGGCGGGAGAAGGTGGCACCACCTCGTTTGCCTTCTCCCCTTGCGGGAGAAGGTGGCCCGGAGGGCCGGATGAGGGGTTCTGAAGCGCCGCTTCATGCGAAGCGCTGAGCTTGGACCGTGGCCTTGATAGGTTTGCGCGACACCCCTCACCCGGCGCTAAAGCGCCACCCTCTCCCGCAGGGGGAGAGGGGAAAACGCGTTGAGGTGATTGGATTTTTCGCGCTTCGGCGAGAGGGATTATTGCGCAGCGCGGAGAGGGTAGCGCGCCCCTCATCCTTCTCCCCTTGCGGGAGAAGGTGGCCCGGAGGGCCGGATGAGGGGTCCCTAAGCGCCACCTCAAAGCTCCTTTCCTCCCCCTTCGGAGCCCACCGAACATGACGCCACGATCAAAACACTTCACGTTAAAGTTGAAGTCGCTGCCATTGAGCGGAGCCAAACGCCATGTCTGTCGAACGGGCGCGCCGCCTCCGACGACAATCGACTGGCCTTGAAGGCCAACTCTGGCACTTGCTGCGGCACCGCCGACTTGGCGGCCTCAAGTTCCGCCGCCAAGTCACGCTTGGTCGGTACATTGTCGATTTCGCCTGCTTTAAGTCCCGGCTCGTGATCGAGGCGGACGGCAAGCAACATCTGGGATCCCTGTCCGATAAGGCGCGAGACGCTTGGCTCAGCGGCCAAGGGTTCACAGTTCTGCGGTTCTGGAATCATGAGATTTCGGATCGTCCGGATTGGGTGCTCGATGAAATTTTGCGAGTGGCGAAGAG
>JBAWYY010000586.1:0-1967 GCA_037143285.1 Alphaproteobacteria bacterium
AGGGCCGGATGAGGGGGTGCAGCGCGGCGTCCGAAGCCGGACTGCCATTCGGTCCTTTGGTTGAAAGGTCGGCGCGTCGCCCCCTCACCCGGCGCTAACGCGCCACCCTCTCCCGCCAGGGGAGAGGGTGAATCGCGTTGAGGGGAGAGGGAAAAGCGCTTAGCGGGAATAGGGGTTAGTCATCGAGGTTTGCCCCTACCTCCCTCGCCCCTTGCCCTTCGGCTTCCAGCCGCCGCCCTTTTTGCGCACTTCGCCGCCGACAGGCACCTCCCGGTCGGTGCCGGGGCCCATGCTGTCGAGCTCAGGTTTGGCCGCGCGGCTCGGCGGCAGGTTCGCCCGCGAGCCATATTTGCGGTCGCCGCGATAGCCGCCGGTGCGCTCGTCCATGGCCTCCTGGCGCATCATGGGATCGTCGCGCAGCGTCAGTTCGGTCTCGCGCAGGCGCTTGAGCTCGTCGCGCAGACGCGCGGCCTCCTCGAAGCGCAGGTCGCTTGCGGCTTCCCGCATGCGCTTTTCGAGATCGCCCATGACGGCCGCGAGGTTGTGGCCAACAGCCGCGCCCTCCTTGGCAAGCCCCGTGTCGACAGTGACGCGGTCGCGCTCATAGGGGCTGTCGAGAATGTCGGCGATGCCGCGCTTGATCGATTGCGGCGTAATGCCATTGGCCTCGTTCCAAGCCACCTGCTTTTCGCGCCGGCGATTGGTCTCGGCAATGGCGCGCTCCAGCGAGCCGGTCATCTGGTCGGCATAGAGCAGCACGCGCCCGTCCACATTGCGGGCGGCGCGGCCAATGGTCTGCACGAGCGAGGTCTCGGAGCGCAAAAAGCCCTCCTTATCCGCGTCGAGAATGGCGACCAGCGCGCATTCCGGGATGTCGAGGCCCTCGCGCAACAGGTTGATGCCCACCAGCACATCGAAGGCGCCGAGGCGCAAATCGCGGATGATCTCGATGCGCTCGATGGTGTCGATGTCGGAATGGAGATAGCGCACGCGCACGCCCTGCTCGTGCAGATATTCGGTGAGGTCCTCGGCCATGCGCTTGGTGAGCACGGTGACGAGCGTGCGATAGCCGGCGGCGGTGGTCGCCCTCACCTCGCCGATGAGGTCGTCCACCTGGGTGCGCGCGGGGCGAATGGTACAGACGGGGTCGATGAGGCCGGTCGGACGGATCACCTGTTCGGTGAAGACGCCGCCGGTGCGCTCCAGCTCCCAGGGGCCGGGGGTGGCGGAGACATGCACCGTCTGCGGGCGCATGGCCTCCCATTCCTCGAAGCGCAGGGGGCGGTTGTCCATGCAGGAGGGCAGGCGGAAGCCATATTCGGCAAGCGTCGCCTTGCGCCGGAAGTCGCCGCGATACATGCCGCCGATCTGGGGAATGGTGACATGGCTCTCGTCAATGAAGACGAGGGCATTGTCAGGCACATATTCGAAGAGCGTCGGCGGCGGCTCGCCCGGGCGGCGCCCCGTCAACCAGCGCGAATAGTTCTCAATGCCCGCGCAGGCCCCGGTCGCCTCCATCATTTCGAGATCGAACACCGTGCGCTGTTCCAGGCGCTGCGCCTCCAGCAAGCGGCCTGCCTTGTTCAATTCCTCCAGCCGCCAGCGCAGCTCCTCCTTGATGCCCTGGATCGCCTGAACCAGGGTCGGGCGCGGCGTCACATAGTGGGAATTGGCATAGACTTTCACAAAGGCGAGGTCGGCGGTCTTCTGCCCGGTCAGCGGGTCGAATTCGGCGATGGACTCCACCTCGTCGCCGAACAGGCCAATGCGCCAGGCGCGGTCTTCCAAGTGGGCGGGGAAGAGCTCGATGGTGTCGCCGCGCACCCGGAAGGTGCCGCGCGCGAAGTCCATTTGGATGCGCTTGTACTGAAGCGCGATGAGGTCGGCGATCAATTGGCGCTGGTCGAGCTTTTCGCCCACCTTCACGCCGAAGGTCATGGCCGTATAGGTCTCCACCGAGCCGATGC
>JBAWYY010000587.1:0-1964 GCA_037143285.1 Alphaproteobacteria bacterium
CCAACGCCACTTTCGCCGCCGCATGGGGTGATCGCACCAAGCGCAGCCAGAGCGCGCCCTCGGGCTGGTGATCGGCGCCGAAGAGGTCGGTGCCCTCGACCTTCGGCCGGCCATCGACGCGGGCGATGCGCGCGCCGACGGCCTCCCCCGCATCGGGTTCGGCGACGAAGGCATTGGCGCCGCGCGCCACATCCATCACGGCTTCGATGATCTTGGTATAGCCGGTGCAGCGACAGAGCACGCCGCCGAGCGCGTCTTCAATGGCCGCCCGGTTGGGCGAGGGCGCGTGCATAAGGCAATCGGCGGCGGCCATGATCATGCCCGGCGTGCAAATGCCGCATTGGGCCGCGCCATGGGCGAGGAAAGCCTCCTTCAGCCGATCAATGAGGCCGCCTGGGCCCGCGCCTTCGATGGTGGTGATCGCGCGGCCTTCGGCCTGAATGGTCGGCACGAGGCAGGCACAGACCTGTTCGCCATCCATCAGCACGGTGCAGGCGCCGCAATCGCCGGCATCGCAGCCGATCTTCGTGCCGGTCTGGCCCAAGCGCTCGCGAAGCGTATCGGCAAGGCTCGCAAAGGGCGGCGCCTCAACGGCCTGGGGGGTGCCATTCAGCGTGAAGGTAAAAGCTGTCATGCCGCATGCCTCGCCGAGGGGGTCGCGAGATCGCGGAGCGCATCTGCGACCAGGTGACGTGCGGCAGCCAGCCGATAGGCGCCGCTCGCGCGGATATCGTCGATGGGGTCAAGCTCGGTGAGCTGGGCTGCGCGTGCGATGTCGGCGGCCTCTGAGAGCCGCATGCCCATGACCGCTGCCTCAAGCGCGCCCAATCGCTTCGCCACCGCCGAACAGGCGCCGACCGCGATGCGGGCCGAAAGGATGCGGTTCTCGTCGTCGGTCTCAACCGTGACCGCCACCATGGCAATGGAAATGACCAGATAGCGCCGCGCACCGAGCTTCAAGAAATGGCCTCGTCCCGCGCGCTTGGGGATGCGGATGCCGGTCACAAGGCTTTGTGGCCCGCAGGCGGTCTTGCGATAGCCGGTGAAGAAGCTCGATGCCGGCATGCCCAAAACGGTCTCGCCAGCGATGTCGAAGGTGGCGTCGAGCGCGAGAAGGTTCGGGATGCCGTCGCCCGCGGGTGAGGCGGTGAGGCAATTGCCCACGACCGTGCCCCGGTTCTGGATTTGCACGCCACCCACCTCGCGGGCAGCCCGCTTCAAGCCGTCGAAGAGTGGCGGCAAGGGCGTGCGGATCACATCGCTCCAGGTTGCGAGTGCGCCGATATGGATATGGTCGACCCGGTCTTCGATCCCGCGCAATTCAGCGATAGCCGAGAGGTCGAGAATATGGCCGGTCACCGGTTCGCCCCAGGCGCGGCGCGCGGTTGCGGCGGGATAGATATCGGTGCCGCCGGCGATCACCGTCACATCATGTCTGCGGCGGATGGCGATGGCCTCGGCAAGGGTTGTCGGACGGAAATAGTGCATCACGCTTTCCCCCAGAGCCGCTTGGCCTCTTCACGTGAGTAATAGCCGCGCGCCACATCGCGGCTCACAAGGGCTGCCTCTCGGGCTAAGGGTGCGCCATAGCCGCCACCGCCCGGCGTCATCACCTCAACCCGGTCGCCCGCTTTGATCAGGATCCCCTGATCCTTCGACAGATGCTCCGGCGTGAAGCTTGCGCCATCTCGATGGATCGTGACGACATTCGGCGCGCCGTCGCCCCCGCCCAAGACGCCGGGCGGGCCGAAGCGGCCGTGGTCCATGACGAAGGAGGCACGCGCCTCGCCGCGCAAGAGCTCCACCTCATAGTGGACGCCAAAGCCGCCGCGATGTTCGCCAGCACCGCCCGAGCCTTCGCGAAGAGCGAAGCGTCGGAACAGCACGGGGTAATATTGCTCCATCACCTCGACAGGCGCGGTCTTGGAAATGCCGATGGTCGAGCAGCCATTGGTGAGGCCGTC
>JBAWYY010000588.1:0-1962 GCA_037143285.1 Alphaproteobacteria bacterium
CACACGCTCTGCATCGAGGGCCCGGCCTTCGATCAGGTCACCACCATGTCGAAATTCTTGGTCATGGGCATGCCGCTCGACCGGGTGATCGCGGCCTCCACCGTCAATGCCGCCATGGCCTTGAAGCGTCCGGAACTTGGCTCGCTCAAGCCCGGGTCAGTGGGCGACGCGACGATCCTGAAAATCCGCGAAGGCAAGTTCGACTATGTCGACGTGGTGGGCGAGCACCTCATCGCCGACAAAAATATCGCCTCCGAAGGCGTGGTTATCGCCGGCGAATGGTGGCATCCGAAGCGGTCGAGCCGCTTCAAGAAGGTTATAGCGGCTTAAGCGCCTTCACCCAGGCGAGACCCTGAGCCACGTGGCGGGCATCAAAATTGTGGCCGCCGCCATTGGTGCAGAGCGCGAGCGCGCTTTGCGGCGCGCAGGCACGCGTCCAGGCCGCGCAATCCTCGGTCTCATCCATCGTCATCTCTGGCGGGGCCAGGCAATGATTTGTCATGGCCATCACTGCGATGGAGGCCCGCACATCGGCTTGGCGAAAGCCTGAATTGACGCGCCGGCCAGCCATGGGAACCGTCGTATCCGCGGTGCCATGGACATGGCGCAGCCGCACCGGCCCGCCTGGGCAACCCTTATCCGGGATCGGCTCAATGAAAGCACCGGAAACCGGCAAATAGGCCGTGAACATATCCGGCGCATAACAGGCGATGAACCAGGTCATGAATCCGCCCGCCGAGTAGCCGGAGGCAACGCGCAGGTTGCGATCAACGTTCATGCGGCTCGCGACATCAGCGGTGACAGCACGCACAAAGGCCACATCATCACGCGGCAGCCCGTCGGCGACGCGGGCATACCAGCGCTTATCATGGCCAATGGGCATGACGAGAACGAGGCCCTCGCGGGCTGCGACTTCGGCGATCTTAGAATTGGTCAGGATGCCGCGCGGTGTGTCAGCAAAGCCGTGGAAGAAAACGAGGATGCCGGTCGGCCGCGTCGCATCGAAATTCGGCGGGGTGATCATCACATATTCACCCTCGCCCGCGCGGCAAGGCACATCCACCGAGCAGGTCGCACCCACCGTGGTCGCAGGCCCCGTCAAAAGCAGCAAGGCAAGAAGAGCAACAAGCAGGCGCATGGTACACCCCAGGATCGGCAATTATCCGTAAACTACCGCAGGCGTCCGTTAAATCAATGAGTGCATATGCAGTGAATATTCACTTTCCCGAGGGCGGTGCGCCCAGACGCCGCGCGCACCATCCATGAGGCATCATTCTCGCCTCAGCTTTCCTTAAAGCCGTAGTCCGGAATGCCCTGCTCGTTGCCATAGTACTTATAGGGCAAGAACTTGCCGGACATGGTGATCTTCACGCGATCACCCTTGGGATTGGCCACGCGTTCCATTTCGAAGTCGAAATCGATCGCCGACATGATCCCGTCGCCGAATTCTTCCTCGATCAGCGCCTTCCAGGCGGGACCATTGACCATCACCATTTCATAGAAGCGATAGATCAAGGGATCGGTCGGCGGCATGGGCGTGCCAGTGCCGCGATAAGGCACTTCGTTCAGCATCGCCTCTTCCACAGCCGAGAGGCCGAAGAGGGTGGCAGCGCGCTTGGCCAGCGGCTTGACGAGCTTCATCTGGCCGAGGATCGCGCCCACGATAAGGACCGGCGCCATGCCGCCGATTTCGTCGCAGATATAGGCCCAGGTCCAGCCCTTCTCGCGCTTGATGTCGAGAAGCTTTTCAGTGAGGTCTTGGCGGGTCATGACAACCGTTCCCTTGAGGATGAAGTGAAGACGAAGAGGTGATCAGCTGGCGGCGCGGGTGGGCGCAAGCCCTTGCATCGGCTCAATGACGCCCGGTTGCACCACCGGCGGCGAGCGACGATCCCAGACCTTGCCCGGCACTTCGAGCTCGGTGGCGAAGGTCTTTGAGCGGGAGATGAGGAAGTCGATGAT
>JBAWYY010000589.1:0-1957 GCA_037143285.1 Alphaproteobacteria bacterium
GACGGCAAGCCGCCTCCCATAGTCAATGTTGCCGGCAAAAAGCGGCTCGGCCAGATCACGGCGCCAAAAACCATTTTCAACGTCTCGATCACGGGTCAGCGCATTTTCGCGGCGCGCACGCTGTCACTCGATGATGCCAAGGTGGTCTCGAAGGCCACTGGCACGACGATCAACGACGTCGTGATGGCCATTTGTGCCGGTGCACTTCGACGTTATCTCGGTGCCCACAAAAAGCTGCCGAAGCAATCGCTTGTCGCCTTTGTGCCCATCTCGTTGCGTGAATTGGGCAATACCGAGATCCGCAACCAGGTTTTCGGCATGAATTGCGAGCTTGCGACCGACATCGTCGATCCGCTTGAGCGACTGATGACGATCAAGGCGGCATCAAAAGCACCAAAGACGCTTGCTGGGGCCACAAAAGATGTTGCGCCGCAGGATTTCACCTTGCTTGGTGCGCCGCTTCTTCTGCCCGGCCTGATGCAAATGTTCGGACGGACGGGGCTCGCGAACCTCGTCCCCATGGCGGTTAACCTTGTGATTTCCAATACGATGGGACCGCCAACCCAGCTCTATTGCGCCGGCGCCAAAGTGGACGCGCTTTATCCCGTGTCGATCCCGATCCACGGCGTCGCCTTGAATATGACCGTGCAAAGCTACAACGGTCGGCTTGATTTCGGCCTCACGGCAGATCGCAAGGCCGTTCCCGACCTCAATGCCATGGCCGATCATTTGGGCGAGGCGCTCGCCGAGATGAAGGCAGCTGTCGTCAGCAAAGTGACGGCTAGCGAAAAGGCCAAAGCGGCCAAGTCTGCGGCGGCGGCAGCGGCGGCCGCACCTGTCCCCGTGACGACGGACGAAAAGCCAAGCGAGCCAGCGCCGAAGGCACAGCCCGAAGCATCTGCATCTCCGACGCCGACTAAGCAGAAGAAGACGCCTCCGAAAGCTCAGGCAAAATCAGCTGCAAAACCAAAAAGTTCGAAAGCGAAGGCCGGTGCTGTCAAGCCGGCTTAAGGTCTGGCGCGCGCGGCAAGAAACTGGCGTCCCTTCGCACTGATCCGGATGGTCGTTTCTCTTAAAGACGCGTCACGATACTACCGGCTCGTTTGACTCCCCTTGGATTCTCGCGAGCACGGAGTTCAAGGATAGACGGCCCGTTAAGAGCTGTCGTCCAGGGAGATGGAAACATCATGTCGACCAGCACTGCGGCGTTGCCGCCGCCGTCTACCGCGCTGCTCTTGATGGAACTGCGTGCGCTTCCCGAACTTGCAGCCTTCGTTGCAGCACTGCCCTGGCTTGCATCGGCTCCGCGCGGGGATGGTCATCCGGTTCTGGTCTTGCCCGGGCTTGTTACCTCAGACAATTCGACGCGTCCGTTGCGGACCTTTCTTTCGAACCAAGGTTATGCGGCCTATGGCTGGGAACTCGGGCGCAATTTCGGCCCGCTTCCGGGCGTCGAACGTCGTATGGTCGAGAAGATCGATGAGCTCTACGCGACCCATGGACGCAAGGTGAGCCTCGTTGGTTGGTCGCTCGGGGGCATCTATGCCCGCCAACTCGCGAAAATGCTCCCCGATAAAGTGCGCCAAGTGATCACGCTCGGCAGCCCGTTCAATGGGCATCCGCGTGCGACCAATGCTTGGCGGGTCTATGAATATACCAGCGGCTCGAAGGTGGACCACAACGAGCAGCATATGGGCGGCAAGATCGCCGAACCGCCAAGCGTTCCAACAACAGCAATCTATTCCCGCACGGATGGCATATGCGCGTGGCAATGCTGTGTAGAGACGGAGGCCACCGAGCGCGAGAATATCGAGGTGCTCGGCAGTCATTGTGGGCTCGGCCACCACCCGGCAGCGGTCTACGCCATTGCGGACCGGCTTTCCCAGCCCGAGGGGAGTTGGACGAAGTTTGACCGCATGGGTTGGCGGTCCATGCTTTATCCGCCGCCGGTTACGGC
>JBAWYY010000590.1:0-1936 GCA_037143285.1 Alphaproteobacteria bacterium
CCACTGCCCGACCCAGGATCCCATGATGACCGTTCCGACTGGCATGCCGCCTCTCTATCTCACCTATCTCAATCGCTTTGATATCGAAGCGCTGGCGATCACGGACAAGGAAATCCTTGATGCGATCGAAGGCGCCTTGGTGGCGCAAGGGCGGGGCGAAGCGGTGATCGAGCCGCGCATGCATCTCCAGCCCAAAGTCGCCAACGGCCATTTTAATGTGCTGCGCGGATCGCTCGGCGGCGAGATCAATGCCGCCGGCGTCAAAGTGGTCAGTGACTTTGTGGATAACTACAAGGAAAACCTCCCCTCCGAGCTGGCAGTTCTCACGCTGTTTGATCGCTACAACGGGTCGCCAAAGGCGATCCTCGATGCGTCCAGCATCACCGATATGCGCACCGGTGCGGTGACTGCGATTGGTGCCAAATATCTGGCGCGTAAGGGGTCGAAGGTCCTCGGCCATATCGGGGCACGTGGCACGGCCTATTGGAACTGCCGCCTCCTGGATGGTCTCTTCGACTTCGACGAGATCCGCGTTCATTCACGCCGGATCGAAAGCCAGACGGCCTTCGCCGAGCGGTTGTCCCGCGATCTAGGCAAGCCGGTGATTGCCACCTCCGCCTGGCGGTCCTGCGTTGAAGGCGCCGACATCGTGGTAGAGGCCTCGCGCCTCACCCAGCCCGAGCCCCTCCTCAAGACCGAGTGGATCAAGCCCGGCGCCCTTGTCATGCCCTATGGCACCATGAGCGCGGTGGAACTGTCACTGACCGACATCATGTCGAAGCTGGTGGTGGACGATTGGGGCCAGTGCAAGGGTGGCATTTTCGGCGCGCTGCGGGCCCATGTGGATGCGGGGAAACTATCTGAAGCGACCCTTCACGCCGAAATGGGCCAGATCGTCGCCGGATTAAAGCCCGGTCGCGAGCGCGAGGATGAGACGATCTTATTCTGGCATCGCGGCCTGTCGCTGTCCGACATCGCGCTTGGCCATGCGATGCTCGAAAAGGGCAAGCGTCTCGGCATCGGCCAGCGGCTCCGCTTTGCATGATCGCCAATGCCCGAATGTATGCGGTGACGCCGGCGATCGAGGCGCGTTGGCAGGAGTTGTTGCGGCTGATTGCTGAGGAGGCGGGCGACGTCCTCGACTATGAGGCCTAACCTGCGCCAAAACCACTGGAACATCCCTGGGCGCGCGCAGATCTCGGCGCCGTCTTCATGTGCGGCTACCCCATCGCGTTGGGGCTTGGCGATGTCATCCCGATTGCGGCTCCTATTCCGGATTTTGATTGGGCTGAGGGCAAGGCGCGCTATCGCTCAGACCTGATCGTTCGAGCAGATTCGCCGTTTCAGAGCCTTGAAGCGACCTTTGGCGGGTGTATCGGCTGGACGGTCGACCATTCGCAATCCGGCTTCAACGCGCTGCGTCATCATCTCTTGCCCTATCGAACACCAGGGCGCCCCACGCTTTACCGGCAATCGGTTGGCCCACTCGTCACCGCGCGACGGGTGCTTGATGAGGTGATCGCCGGCACCATCGATGTCGGTCCGCTCGATGCCTATTGGCATCAACTCATCGCCCGCGCGCGGCCTGACCTGACCGAACAGATCAGGGTGGTAGATGTGACGGCGACCGTGCCTATGCCCGCCTTTGTGGCTTCCAGTGCTATGCCGGCTGATGACGTGCGGCGGTTGAAAGAGGCCTTTGTGGCTGCGGCCGACCGGCCTTGGTTTGCAGCGCTTGGCGCCGATCTTCTTGTTACCGGCTTTGTGCCGGTCGACGCTGCCGCCTATAGCGAGACGCTCGCCCGCCGAGATACGGCGCTGGATGCGCGTTACCCGATACCGTCGTAATCCTGCGCTCAAGCGCGTGAGAGCTATTCCGAATAAGCGGTCGCATCCCATTGCCTGCCCGAAACGAGGCATGCCACGATGTTAGGCA
>JBAWYY010000591.1:0-1933 GCA_037143285.1 Alphaproteobacteria bacterium
TGACGTTCTCCTGGGGCTTGCCTCCTCAGGCGTTCACTCCAACGGCTATTCGCTTGTGCGCCGGATCGTGGAGCGCTCAGGTCTTGGCTATGACAGCCCCGCCCCCTTCGCGCCCGGCCGATCGCTGGGCGAGGCCTTGCTCACCCCAACCCGCATCTATGTGAAGAGCTTGCTCGCGACCCATCGCGAGACCGGCGCTATCAAGGCGCTCGCCCACATCACCGGCGGCGGCTTCGTCGATAACATCCCGCGCGTATTGCCCGATGGCCTCGGCGCCCATGTGAACCTCTCGGCCGTCTCGGTGCCGAAGGTGTTCCATTGGCTTGGCGAGGTCGGGAGCCTTGATCAGGCCGAGATGGTCCGCACCTTCAACTGCGGCATCGGGATGGTGGTCGTCGTGGCGCCTGGTGATGCCGCTCGCGTCACCAATCACCTGAAAGCTGGCGGCGAGACGGTGGTGACCCTCGGCACCATCACGAAGGCGGCGGACGAGCCGCGTGTGACCTTTGAAGGCGCGCTTTCATGACGCGCAAGCGGGTCGCGATCCTCATTTCCGGACGCGGCTCCAATATGAGCGCGCTCATTGAGGCGGCGAAGGCGCCGGATTTTCCGGCTGAGATCGCGCTGGTGCTCTCCAATGTGCCGGGGGCCGGCGGTTTGGCGCTGGCGGCAAGCCACGGAATCACGACGGAAGTCATCGACCACAAGGCCTATCCCAGGGATCGCGAGGGTTTTGAGCGGGCGGTGCAGTCAGCGCTTGAGGCGCACCGCATCGAGATCGTCTGCCTTGCGGGATTCATGCGGATCCTGACCCCCTGGCTCGTCTCACGCTGGACGAACCGGATGATCAATGTCCATCCGGCCCTTCTGCCGGCCTATAAGGGCCTCGACACCCATGCCCGCGCGCTTGCCGATGGCGCGACAGTCCATGGCGCGACGATCCATTATGTCGTGCCGGAGATGGATGCAGGCCCGATCATCCTCCAAGGCGAGGTGCCGGTTCTGCCTGGGGATACCGAACAAAGCCTTGGCGCGCGCGTGCTCGCCCTTGAGCACACGCTTTACCCAGCGGCGCTTCGGCAGGTCGCCGAAGCTTAGACGGCCCGGATCCAGGCCTTATTGTCGTGGAAGGCTGCCCCGCCAAAGGGCGCGACCGGATCAGCGCCGGTCAGCACATTAATGCCCCGGCCGCCCTCATGGGCCTTGTTCGGCCAGAGGCCCTCGGCAATCAGGGTTCCGACCTTAGCGACCTCGGTCACCTTCAGGTGCAAGATGACATCGCCGCGTTCATTGCCGACTGTCACCTTCTGCCCATCGGCAAGGCCCAATCGCGCGGCATCGGCAGGATGCATCATCACATCGGGCCGGCCCTCGCGCCGGACAGATGACGGCGTCTCGGCAAAGGTCGAGTTGAGATAGGACCGCGACGGCGAGGTCGCGAGCTTGAAGGGATGCGCCTCATCCGGCGCCTCGTTCACGTCCCAATGGTCCGGCAGGCTCGGCATCGATGCATGCGGGCCCATGAGACCAATATGGGTGAAGGGCACTTCCGCCCAAACCGGCTTGAAGCGGAATTTTTTGTCGCGATAGGCAAAGCCATTGAGGTAATGCGCCTCCTCAAACTTCGGCTGAACATCGCGGAAATTGGTCTCCGCCAATTCGTCAAACGTGCCCCAGCCCGAATTGCGCAGCGTCCAGTCGATAATCTCGCGCGGCGTCATGCCGAAGCCTTCGTGCTCTGCGCCGAGGCGCGCCGCAAGGGCTTGGATGACCTCGTGATTTGAGCGGCACTCGCCGGGCGGATCGATCAGCTTGAGCCCCAGTTGAATATGCTGGTGGCCGCCGCCCTGATAGAGGTCGTCATGCTCCATGAACTGGGTCGCCGGCAGCACGATATCGGCCATGGCCGCCGTCTCGGTCATGAATTGCTCGT
>JBAWYY010000592.1:0-1931 GCA_037143285.1 Alphaproteobacteria bacterium
TCAAACATATCCTCAACCGCCACCAAGGCCGTCTCGCTATCGAAAGCGAAAAGGGCCAGGGCGCAGTTTTCACTGTGCGCATTCCCGTGAAGGATGACGCGCGCCCTGCTGCCTAAGCTTTGGAGATTCAGGCCTCGGCCATGGGCTTCATGATGACGGGCCAGGCGGCGCGACAACGCTCAGTGAAGAGCCTGAGATGGCCTATGGCGGAGGAGCCGATGTCCTTCGGGGCGATCTCGCGATAGTCGATCCGGGCTGCGGGATAATAGTTTGCAAGGGCGCGTACGAAGTATGGCGGAATCATCACGTCGTCGCCGATGCCGACCAAGGTGACGTCAGCCTTCACGCTCTTCAGATCCGGGTTGGGTAAGGCCTTGCCCCAATCGGCGCGATTGAATGCTGGCGAAAGGCACCAGCGGCGCCACTGCCAATAGACTTGCGCCGGGAGATCGGCCCCAAGGCCCAGTCGCTTGCCCGGCAAATAGCCGAGGATCCATGTGGCAATGGGACCAAGCAGGAACCAAAACAAAATGACCTGCGGCATGTAGCTGAGCGGGTGCTTTGCCCAATAGGCCGGTCCTGCTGCGACAGCAATGACGCGGGCGACCCGGTCGGCGCCCGTATGGAACGGCAAATACATGCCGCCAAGGGAATGACCGACCACCCAGATCGGCAATGACGGAAAGCGCTCGCAAAGCGCATCGAGCGCTGCCGACTGATCTTTTACGCCCCAATCCACCATGCTGGCGCCGGATAGGCGAACGGAGCAGACCGCTGACTCGCCGAAATCGCGGTAGTCATAGGTCATGACCGTCACCTGTTCGGTGGTCGCGAGCCAGCTTGCGAATTTGGCGTAGTAGGACTGGGGTACACCGGTCGCGGCGTGGAGCACCACGGCGGCACGGGGGGCACCGCTCGGCTCATAGAGCCGGCCGACAAGCTTGGCGCCAGATGCCTTGATCTCAATCTTTGTGACGAAGAGTTCAGCAGCAGTGTCGCTCATGCGATGCCCGTTCTATGGTGATCACCATAGAACGCTAGCACTAGACCGATCGCCATACAATGGGCATATAGAGGCCATGCCTCGTCCCTCTGACGCCCGTTCTCGTTTCATCGATACCGCCGCCGTTTTGTTCAGGCAGCGCGGTTATCATGGCGTGGGCTTAAGCGAGATTATTGAGGCTGCTCAGGCGCCTAAAGGCTCATTTTACCACCATTTTCCTGGTGGCAAGGAGGAGCTTGCGGGTGAGGCTGTGCGTCGCGCAGGGCGCGCCATCGGCCGCACGCTCGATCAAGTTTTTGAACAAGCGCCGAGTTTTGAAGCGGGTGCACTGACCCTTGCGACAATGATTGCGGGCTGGTTTGAGGGGTCGGATTGGAGTGCCGGCTGCCCTGTCACCACCGTATTGCTCGATACAACGCCGGCTTCTCCCGCGCTGTCGGTGGCCACCCGCGAAGTCTTTGAGGACTGGATCACCAAGGTCGCCGGCCACGCCGAGCGCCTCTCAGCGGCCGGGGATCCGCGCGAGCGTGCGATCAAACTCCTCGTCGGACTTGAGGGCGCTTGGATTGTCGCACGCACGCTGCGCTCGGCCGAGCCGTTTAGGCTCGCCGCCGCTATGGCGTAATCCCAGGTAGTTGCGGCAGCACCCGTATCCGGCATGCTCCTTGCGTTGGCGACAGGGCCGCCACTCCCTTCGTGACGGTGTAGAATGTCTCGCAATCCGAGACGACACATTGTCCGCTTGGAAATCCGGCGAGGTATCCTACAGTGCTGGCTAATAAGTTCCGGGTGAATCTGTGACTGAGCCTATCCTCGCCATCGAGGACCTTTCGATCCGCTTTGACGGTTTGCCCGCCGGCCTGTCGCTGGTCGACAAGGTGTGTTTCACGGTCGCGCCGGGCGAGACCCTCTGCCTTGTTGGCGAATC
>JBAWYY010000593.1:0-1917 GCA_037143285.1 Alphaproteobacteria bacterium
TCGCATCAATGGGCAGCAGCTCTTCTTCGCCAATGCCGCGCAGATGTGAGGGGGGCTCTGTCTCTCATCAACGGATTTCAGCGCAATCCTCGACATACCGGACTGGTAACACGAATGATCACTGCCATGGTTCACGTGGAGCCGTGGTCCGGTACTCGCGGTTTTCTGGGAAACGTGCCGCGCTAGATCTCCTGGAAGACCTTGACCACACCGGTGATATTGTCTCCACCATAGCCTCGCGCGAGCGCCTCCGCAAAAACCTGGCGCGCTGCGGATGACATGGGAACCTCCGCGCCAGTGCTTAAGGCCTCGTCGATAACGTAACCGAAGTCTTTCTCGACGAGTTCGATGGGGAACATTGGTGCAAAGTTGCGCGCCAACATCGCGCCAGCTGCAATTTTCGCAGCAGGGCTACAGACGGGCGTTGCTCCCAAAATTTCGATAGCCCGTGCGGCGTCGATGTCCATTTTCGTCGAGAAGCCGATCAACTCTCCCATGGCGGCTAGCTGAATACCAAACAGTGCATTGACCATCAGCTTGATGCCTGCGCCGCTGCCGAGTGGCCCGGCATGATGAACAAGGCCGCCCATGGCTTTTAGTACCGGCTCGACCTTTGCAAAGACGGATTCATCGCCGCCGACGAAGTAGATGAGTTGCGCGGCTTCGGCTTGCGGGCGCGAACCCGCGACTGGAGCATCGAGCAACGCGATGCCAGACGTCATGGCGATCTCACCGAGTTCACGAACCCACTCCACCGTGAGCGTCGAGCTTTCGATGGCTATGGCATCGCTTGACATGCCGGCCAGTGCACCGTGGTCGGGATCGAGCCAAACAGCGCGGGACGCAAGGTTGTCTCGCACCATGGCAATGACCACTTCTGCGCCTGCGCTGGCCGCACGGGGTGTTGGCGCAAGCGTCGCACCCGCTGCCACCAGAGTTGATGCCTTGGCGGGGTCCCGGTTCCAAACCGTGACGCTATGTCCAGCCTTCATAAGATTGGCCGCCATGCGCGAGCCCATCGCGCCTAGTCCAAGAATTGAAATCATAGCCATGTCGTCGTCCCTTCGAATGTTAATCGGTGAGGTCTCAGGCCGCGGCAGAGACCGCGGCATCGATGAGGGCCTGTGCTTTGGTGACGTTGGCCGCGATCGTGGCCGGATCCATGGTCGTTGCTTCGACAGGAATGAACGTCACATCGGCGATGCCGAGAAAGTTCAGAAGGAATTTGAGATAGGGCTGGACGAAGTCTGCGCCGCCCAAGGGGCCGCCATCGACATATCCCCCGGCGCCGTAGGCCACCATCACATAGGCCCGTTTTCCGGGAAGCAAGCCGGTGAAACTCTTGCCATCGTATGAGAATGTGTGGCCCATGCGGACGATCTGATCGATCCAGGCTTTGAGGGCCGAAGGGATCGAGAAATTGTACATCGGAACACTCAACACCAGCACGTCGGCGAAGCGCAGTTCGTGGATCAATGCGTCCGACAGCGCTGTTGCAGCCTTGAGCTGGTCGTCCAATAGATGCGCTGGTGTGTAGTAGCCCTTGATGGTGGCATCCGCGATGTGCGGGACAGGATTCGCCACGAGATCGCGAACCATGACCTGATCGTCGGGATGGTGGTCCAGCCATTTCGAGATGAACGCGTTCGACAAGTCGCGGGAAAAGGACCCGTCGGTGCGGGCGCTGGTGTCAATGCGGAGGATGCGTCGCATAAGGACCTCGGTGTGTTGGTTGGTACGGCAACACGTTGGTCGTTTTGGATGCTCACAAAAATGGTGTAATCAGTCCGGCATTCGTGCTAAAATCGCATGAATGGATATGGCGTCTCTCAGGATCTTTGTTGAGGTGATGCGTGTCGGCAGCTTTGCCGCCGTCGCTCGCACTTATGACGTGGATCCGTCGTCTATTTCGCGCAC
>JBAWYY010000594.1:0-1916 GCA_037143285.1 Alphaproteobacteria bacterium
GCAGATCATGGCAAGCGCCGGATATTCGGCTGAGAGCGATATCCAGCGCTTCTGGCGTGACTCCCGCCTCTACACCTTCGGCGAGGGCGGCAATGAGATCCTGCGCGACAGCATTGCCCGCGACCTCGGTTTGACATCTAGGGAATGATGATGAGTGACATCAAAGCAATCGATACGGTAGTGAACATCTGGACGCCCGAGGCGCTTGCCGGCAGGCCGGATCGCACCGCCTTCTATACCGAGAAGATGCGCGTCGACGGCGGCACCTTTGCGGGCGTGACCCTCGAAGCAATGCTCGAGCGGATGGACCGCTGCAATATCGAGCGGGCCTTCCTCATCGCCGCCAAGGTCGGCGCGCTCGGCCATCCCGCCTGTTATCACGTGCCCTATAAGCTCGTGGTCGATGCGGTTCAGAAATATCCCGACCGCTTCCATGGGCTTGCCGGCCTCGACCCGACCGAGGGCATGCGCGGCGTGCGCGAACTCAGCCATGCCGTGACCGAATATGGCTTCATCGGCGCGCATTTTTATCCCCATTGGTTCGAGCTCGCGCCCGACCATGCCAAGTGGTACCCGTTCTATGCGAAATGCGTGGAATTGGACGTGCCGGTGCAGCTCCAAGTCGGGCAGTCCATGGTCTATGACCCCCGCTATCCCCGCAAATCCGTGGGCCGTCCCATTTGCCTTGATGCGGTCGCCTGCGACTTCCCGGAATTAAAGATCGTCGGCATCCACGTGGGCATTCCCTGGACCGACGAGATGATCGCCATGGCGTGGAAACACACCAATGTCTATATCGGCTCGGACGCCCATAGCCCGCGCTATTGGCCGGCCTCTTTCGTCCATTACATCAAGAGCTTCGGTCGCGACAAAGTCCTGTTCGGCACGGACTTTCCAGTGCTCGATTTCGAACGCACCATGCGTGAGATCGACGCGTTGGGTTTCTCTGATGAGATCCGCATGAAATTCCTGCGCACCAATGCGCTGAAACTCTACAAGCTCGCGCCATGATGAACCTCGCCGACGCCCTCGACATCCACGCGCGGGCGCGCCCCGACCATGCGGCCTTGATCGAGGGTGAAGAGGTCATCACCTATGCGGCCTTGGCCGAACGGGTCAGGCGCTTGGCGGCCCATGTCTCGACGCTGGTGCCGGTACCCGGCGCGGTGGTGGGCCTTTGCCTTGCCGACACGGCGCGCCATGTGGCAGCTCTCTACGGGCTGGCGCGCGCCGGCCGCGCGATCCTGCCTATGGATGTCCGCTGGACGACTGCGGAACGCGACAATGTCGCGGTGCATTTTGCACCATCCCTGGTGATCACCGAGCCCGGCGCCCCGCCCGTCCCCGGCATCCCCACAATCGCCTGGGACGAGGCTTTTGATGCGGCCGTGGCGACAAGCGATCCGGCAGGGCCTTTCGGCAGCGATGATGCAGCGCCCCTCGTGCTCTCGCTCTCCTCCGGCACGACCGGAAGGCCGAAGGGACCACTGGTCACCCATCGCCACTTCTTCCGCCGCTTCATGACCCATTGGATCAATCTCGGGCTCAATGGTCGAGATCGCTTCGTCATGGCGACCCCGCTCTATTTCGGCGGTGGGCGCACCTTCGCGATGTCGGTGCTTTTCTCCGGCGGCACGGTGATCCTACGGCCGCCGCCCTGTTCACCCGAAGCGCTGATCGCAGCCATCGAGACCCATCGTGCGACCAGCCTGTTCCTGGTGCCGACCCAGTTTCGGCGCTTGCTCGAATTGCCCGATGAGACGGTTCAGCCGCTCAAAAGCCTGAACCTCCTGTTCTCCTCCGGCGCGCCTCTGTCACAGGACGAGCGGATCGCCATTCGCGCTCGGCTCTGCGACCGCTTCTTTGAATATTACGCCTCAACCGAGGGCGGCGGCGTGACGCTCCTCGGCCCCGCC
>JBAWYY010000595.1:0-1897 GCA_037143285.1 Alphaproteobacteria bacterium
CCCCGCCTATCGCTCTTTCGTGAGCGAACTCTGCCGGCGCATTGCCGAGCGTTCACCCAAGGCGGTTTTTCTAGGCGGTGAGCCCATGTGGCGCTATGCGCCGGGCCTGTTGTTCACCATCTCGCTCGCCATCGCCGTTTTGTTTCTCGGCGTTGAGGCGGTGCGCTCCGCCAATTGGGGGCTGCTCGCCATCGTCGCCTTCATCGGCGGCTATGTGGCCTGGCAAATGGGCCTCTGGATCGTGAAGAACCGCCCGGCTCCCTTCGACCCCCGGGCGATCCGATCCGACCTCTTGCCACCCGACAACTCCCGTTAAGCCTAACGGCCGTTAACCCGCTCCCGACCATCGGCACAACGAGCATTTGAGAGCCGTGGGCATAGGTTTCGCCCGGGGCTTAATGCGGGAGACGGACGATGAATTCGCGGCAAAACTCGGCTGCGCGTGAGAGCGCGGCGGGATTGGGCTGGGCCTTAGGCACGCGCTGGCACCTGGGCGGCGATCTGTTGCGCGCCGGCTATCGCTGCGAGGTCGTGACCACGCTTGAGGGCCTCAAGGCGCTCGAGCAGGAATGGCTGCGCCTCTATGCCGTGATGGAACATCCGGCCCTGTTTCAGTCGCCAAGCTGGTGCGGGTTGATGGCCGAAGCGCTGATGACCGGCACGGGCGCCCAAGCGGCGCTGCGCGTGGTTGCCGTTCGCGCCGGCAGCCATCTCGTCGGCGTCATGCCGCTCGCCCTCACCGCTCGCCACGGCGTCTCGGTCCTGACCAATCTCGGCGAACCCATGTCTCACTATGCCGACGTCGTCGTGGCGCCTGGCCATGAGGGCGCAGTCGACGCCGTCGTCGACACCATCGCAGCCATGACCGATGTCGATCTCGTGGCCCTTCGCCGCCTCCGCGGCGATACGGCGCTTGCACGCACGCTCCGCGACGCGGGCGCACAAACGGTGCATGGCGCGCGCGCCGGCGTCTTGGCCTTTGAGGGCGCAAATGACGCCGACGCGCTCGGTGTCATGACATCCTCGCGGGGGCTCACCTCGGCGCTCGCTTATCGCCACGATCAGGCGCGCATGCATGGCCTTTCCGCTCGCGTGCTAATGGGTCGCAATGCACGCGAGGCGGCAAAGGCCGCACTTGCTTTAAGCGCGCAAAAGCCCTCGACCGAGGGTCGCCCCTCCCCGCTTGCCGAAGAACGCTGGTCCAAGGCTCTGGCAGCCGCAGTAACAACCGAAACCGTTGACCTGACCGGCCTCGTCTCGGTTGTCGAACGCGACGGCGAGGCGCTCGCCTATGACCTTTGCGCCATTTCCGGCAATCGCCTCTATGGGCTCCACACGGCCTGTGTATCCCGCACCGAGGAAAAGGCCCTGACCGCGCTTGCCGTGCTCGAATCCGTCTCTTTCGGCGTGGCTCATGGTCTTTGCGGCTATGACTTCACCCCGCGCGGCCAGCCCTGCGCCGGCGAATGGGCGAGCGAAGTGGTCGCGCTCGACGATGTGCTTTGGCCGCGCAGCACGGTCGGCCGCACCATCGGCCTGACCCTAGAGACTCGTATGAAGCCCTGGCTGAACGAGAACATCACGCGCCTGCCGATGGCGCTGCGCCGCCTCGCCGCAAGGCTTTGATGCCCAACCGCTTAGAGCAACATTCGACCAGATTGAATCGCGCCGCCGGAGGAATTTCGCGTCGTGGCCAGAAGGCGGCGATGAGCGGGCCGGTGGCCCGGTCGAGCCGTCCGACGCCGCCACGGCGCGATAAGGCCCCGGCCCCAAGGGGTTCGGTGGTGGCGGGCGCCCGGTTCGTCGCGATCCTCGACCGTACCTATGGGTACGCTCTTCGGACCGCTCCTGCCGGACCGCCTCGCCACGACCGAACGGCGCTGGTTCAATCTGGTCG
>JBAWYY010000596.1:0-1880 GCA_037143285.1 Alphaproteobacteria bacterium
CGCGCAAAATGCGCGGCCCCAGCGACAGGATCACATGGGGCGTGACCGCGCGGGCGGCCGCCTGTTCTTCCGGCGTGAACCCGCCTTCCGGACCGATGAGCACGCAGGCCGCCGCGCCACGTTTCAGGGGGCCTGATAGGGCCGCAAAGGGATCACTCACCGGCGCATCTTCATCGCAGAAGATCAGCGCGCGACCCGTGCCCAATTGGGCGATAAGCGCCTCCAACGTGATCGGCTCATCGCAAGTGGGCACCGCCAGCACGCCGCATTGCTCGGCGGCTTCAATGATATTGGCGCGCATGCGCTCGGTATTGACCCTCGAAACCTGGGTGCGCCGGGTGATCACCGGCACGAGGCGGGAAGCGCCCATCTCCACGGCTTTCTGCACCATATAGTCGAGGCGGGCATGTTTGAGGGGCGCGAAGGCAAGCCAGATGTCGCCGGGCGCGGCTTGCTCGCGGACCTTTTCGACGACCTCAAGGGTGACGGCCTTCTTGCCCTCGCGGACCAGCACCGCGCGCCACTCGCCGCTCGCGCCATCGAAGACGTGGATGGCAGCGCCATCGGCGAGTCGCAGCACATTGACGAGATAATTGGTGCGGTCGCGGTCGCAGGCGATCCGCGCGCCTTGCGCGAGCGGCCCTTCGACGAAGAGGCGTTGGGCGGTGAAATCATACTCGGCCATGGTCGCTTTGAAGCCTGACGGGTCAAGAAAGGCAAGCGGGTGGCTCTTCTGACGGATTTCGATCTTTCCCCCGCGCGCGGGTCGTGCTTGAAGCGCGCGCTTGGGCGGACTCGCCGGCCCGGGGCTGAGCTTACGGAAAAGAGTGACCCATGAATGTGCTGTTGATCGGCGGCGGTGGCCGAGAACATGCTTTGGCCTGGTCGCTGGCGGCGAGCCCCCTCCTGACCGAGCTCTTCTGCGCGCCCGGCAATCCCGGCATTGCGGAGGTCGCCACCCTGGTCGACCTCGACATCACCGACCACAAGGCGGTCAGGCTGTTCTGCCGGGCGAAGGCCATCGATCTCGTGGTGGTCGGGCCTGAGGCGCCGCTGGTGGCTGGCATCGCCGATGATCTGCGCGCCCGCGACATCAAAGTCTTCGGCCCGTCGAAGGCGGCAGCAGCGCTCGAGGGTTCCAAGGGCTTCACCAAGGATCTTTGCCGCGCCGCCGGCATTCCGACCGCTGCCTATGAGCGCTTCGCGGAAGCCGAGTCCGCTAAGGCCTATATCAGGGCCAAGGGCGCGCCCATCGTGGTGAAGGCCGATGGCCTTGCTGCGGGCAAGGGCGTGGTGGTGGCCGAGACCCTCGACCAGGCGCTTGAGGCCATCGACATGATCTTCGGCGGCGGCTTTGGGCAGGCGGGCGCCAGCGTGGTGGTGGAAGAGTTCATGGTGGGCGAGGAAGCCTCTTTCTTCGCGCTCTGCGATGGCGTCACCGCCTTGCCGCTTGCGACTGCCCAGGACCATAAGCGCGTGGGCGATGGCGATACCGGCCCCAATACCGGCGGCATGGGCGCCTATTCACCGGCACCGGTCATGACGCCTGATCTCATCGAGCAGACCATGGCTGAGATCATCAACCCGACGCTTGCCGCCATGGCCGAGCGCGGCACACCGTTTCAGGGCGTGTTGTTCGCGGGGCTGATGATCACGGCCGAGGGGCCGAAGCTGATCGAATATAATTGCCGCTTCGGCGATCCCGAATGTCAGGTGCTGATGATGCGGCTGAATGAGGATCTCCTGCCGCTTCTCATGAGCGCGGTGGATGGCGAGCTTGCCGGCATGAGCATTCGCTGGCGACCTGAAGCGGCCCTTGCTGTCGTGATGGCGGCCAAGGGCTATCCGGGCAAGCCGGAGACCGGCAGCGCCATCCACTG
>JBAWYY010000597.1:0-1875 GCA_037143285.1 Alphaproteobacteria bacterium
GCCGCACGCAAAATTCTTCGCTGTATTTGATGGCACGTTCTGGCGCTGGGCCGGCCTGTCCGGCATGGCGCAGAGCGCCGTGGGCCCGATGGGCGAGATCCATGACGCGACGACCGCTTCGGGCGCGGCGGCGCTGTTCGGCTTTCTCGGCATCGACGCAGATCGGCGCCAGACTGCGGGGACGGCGCTGCTGACCCGCGCCTGCCTTGATCAACTGGTGCGGCTGTTCGGAGACGAGGCCGGACGTCCCGCGGCGACGCTGCTGATGGACTGGACTGCTGAGGTCTTCACCGCGACCGCGGATGACCGGCGCGGCGGGGCCCATCCCGTGCCGCAGCGCGGGCCGTGGATAAGCGGCGCTTGGCGGGATCGCCTATCGCTCGCAGGGAGCGAGACAAGCGCGACTGACCCCGGCTACCTGGCGGGCGCTATTGATGCCGCCTCTCGCGCCGCCGCGGAGGTGTTGCAGCGGATCGGCGTGCTTGGCCGTGCCGCGTCATGAGGGAGGCGAGCGCACGCTTCAGTATCATGCCACTAGCCGCTTCACCACCTGCACCGACAGCGTCGCCGCGGCCAAATCGAACGTCGCTCCCGAAATATTCCACGCCACGACCCGCGCCATGTTGTTGGTCCATGCGAAGGCCGTCCGGCCGATAAACCGCGTCGAGCCGACCGGTGACGCCTGCGCCATATTCCCCTGCCGTGATCCGGTGACTGTCACGTCAGCAAGTGAAGTCGCCCGCCCTGCTGGCCCGGGCTAAGGGCAGCGCGGGCTTGAAGACCTTGTCGCTGGAGACAGAGGTTTTCGGCATGAGATGTCCATCGCTTTGACGATGTGATGCCAGTGTGGGAGGGTTTTCGCACCGCTTCCAGAAGGCTTGGCCATGACACCCGTGACCCGCCGTGCCGCCCTCTTCACCGCGCTCGCCACGCCGGCTTTGGCGCAGGGCGCTTGGCGGCCGGAACGCCCCATTCGCCTGATTGTGCCCTGGACCGCGGGCGGCCCGGCTGACACTCATTTCCGCGCGCTGGCGGAGGTCGCAACGCGTGGCTTCGGCCAGCCGGTGGTGGTGGAAAACCGACCGGGCGCGACCGGCACGCTGGGGGCGACCACACTGAAGGAGGCGCGGCCCGATGGATTGGTCGTCTCGCAAATGCCGCCCGGCGTGTTTCGCGTGCCGCTGCTCTCTCCCCGCCCGGCCTATGACCCGATGACGGATTTCACCTGGATCATCCAGCTCACCGGCTCGGTCTTTGGAACGGTGGTGCGGGCGGATTCGCCCTGGCAGAGCCTGGGCGATCTGCTGGCCTATGCGCGCGCCAATCCTGGAAAGGTGAATTACGGCACGCTCGGCATCGCCTCCTCGCAGCATCTGGGGATGGAGCGCATCGCGGCGCAGGCGGGCGTGATCTGGACGCATGTGCCCTATCGCGGCACCTCGGAGACGCTCACGGCGCTGATCTCGGGGCATATCGACGCAGCGGGCGAAAGTTCCTCCTGGGCGCCGATGGTGGAGGAAGGGCGGCTGAGGCTGCTCGCCACCTGGGGTTCCGCGCGGCCGCCGCGCTTCGCGAATGTGCCGACGCTGACCGAGCTCGGCATCCCCATCGTGGTCGAGGCGCAATATGGCCTGGCCGGGCCGCGCGGGATGGATCCGGGCGTGGTGCAGGCGCTGCATGACGGGTTCCGCGTCGCGCTCTTCAACCCCGCGCATCTGGCCGCGTTGGAGCGCTTCCATCAACGGCCGCTTTATCTGAACAGCGCCGACTATACGCTCGCCGTGCGCGAACAATTCGAGACGGAGCGCGAGGCGCTGCGCCGCATCGGCATGTTGCCGAGCTGAGGAGAGAGACGATGAGCATCACATTGGCCGA
>JBAWYY010000598.1:0-1871 GCA_037143285.1 Alphaproteobacteria bacterium
GGTCCCATTTCGGAGACGGTGGCGCGAATGGGATGGCCCTGTTCGCCAAAGAGGTCCCAGAAGACGACCGGGAATTGGTCCGGCTGCCAGTTCAAGCCCATGGCTTTGGCGCGATCAAGAATGAAGGGTTTTTCTTCCCCCGAGGCGGCAACGCCGGATAGGTCGCCCTTGATGTCGGAAGCAAAGACGGGAACGCCTGCGTTTGAAAACCCCTCGGCCAGAACCTGTAGCGTCACTGTTTTACCGGTGCCGGTCGCGCCGGTGATCAGACCGTGGCGATTGCCGAACTTCAGAAGCAGCTGTTCTGCCTTCTCGCTCTTGCCCAGAAAGATCGAATCGTCGGCCATGTGATGGGATCCCCGATGAGGTAGAGCCGAGCTATAGCGCGGGCCTACCGCCATTTCCAAGGGGATATGAGCGCAGGGCTTTGCTTCGTTTGATGATAACGACGAGCCGTGCGGGCGCCCGGCACCTGTGACAGCTTAGGGTCCGGCGGGAGTATCAAGTTGGCGCATGGCCTCATGCACCACCTCGGCCTTGTGACGAAGATGCTCCCGCATCAGGAGGCTCAGCGTAGCACCGTCCCGATCGCTAAGAGCAGCCATGATGCGCTCATGATCCTCAATCGCCTCGGCCCAGGCCTGTGGCGTCTTGCGAGCAACGAAGCGGACCGCGTGAATGCGCACCATCAGCGACTGATAAAGGGCCGAGAGGGCGCCATTGCCGGCGATGCGGAAGATATCTTCGTGGATCGCTTTGTTGACGCGACTATAGCCCACCCAATCGCCTGCTTTCCAAAGGGCGACCATCCGTTGGTGCATCGCCTCCAGGCCTTTGAGATCAGCATCTTGAAGCCGCGCGCAGGCAAGTTCGCCCGCCAGCGCCTCCAACATGCCCATGATCGGGAAGAGCTCCTCGATCTCTTCCTGGCGTATCCGCGAGACCCGCGCGCCGCGATTGGGCGCGAGATCCACGAGCCCGTCGGCTGCGAGCACTTTCAGCGCCTCGCGCAGAGGAGTGCGCGAAACGCCGAACCGCTCGCAAAGATCAGGCTCTGAGATCTTTTCGCCGGCTTTGAGGTCGCCCGCCAAAATCATATCGCGCAATCGCTCGGTCAGTTCGACCGCGAGCGAACGGCGGATGATTTGGGGCGTGTCGGTCATCGTCGGCCCTCAATCCTCGGATCGACTAAACTTTCTTCGTTCCGGCGAGATAGGACATGGCCGCCTGAACGCCTCCGGCCTTGTGCGGCACCCCGGCGAGACCAAGACCCATTTCGACGCCGGCAAGGGTGCCTAGGATCGTGAGATCATTGGTGTCGCCGAGATGGCCGATGCGGAACACCTTCTTCGCGACCTTTGAGAGGCCGGTGCCCAGGCTCATGTCGAAGGCGTCGAGAATGATGCCGCGCAACCGATCGGCATCATGTCCATCGGGCAGCATCACGGCCGTGAGGACGGACGAATAATGCTTCGGTGTCCGGCAAAGGATCTCAAGACCCCAGCTTGTCACTGCGCGTCGCGTTGCCTCCGCGTGGCGATCATGCCGGGTGAAAACCGCGTCGAGGCCTTCCTCGTGCAGCATTTGAATCGCTTCATCGAGCCCGTAGAGCAGGCTGGTTGCAGGCGTATAGGGGAAATAGCCAGACTTATTGGCCGCGATCATTTCCTCCCAACCCCAAAAGCTCTTCGGCAGGAGCGCGGATTTTGAGGCAAGCAGCGCCTTGTCCGAGACGGCGTTGAAGGAGAGACCCGGGGGCAGCATGAGCCCCTTTTGTGAGCCCGCAACCGTGACGTCGACGCCCCATTCGTCATGGCGATAGTCCATGGAAGCGAGCGACGAAATTGTATCGACCATCAAAAGGGCAGGGT
>JBAWYY010000599.1:0-1860 GCA_037143285.1 Alphaproteobacteria bacterium
AGGTGTTGCTTGTGGAATTCCTTTTCGTTGATTAGGCAGACGAGAGCAAGACACAGCGCGCCCATCTTCAACATCTGATGTGCAGAGTTCACGGGCTTCTCCTTGTTGCGGTTTCCGCAGCGAAAGCCTGAACCTCGCTGGCATCCGCCCGATGGTGAATGTATCGGACTCGAGTTTTGTGCAAACGGCCATGCTTGGCAAGACCACAACTTGGTAAAGGGCATCAGCGCTTGTCACCCCTGACCGCCCGGTACACACGCGCCTGAACCGCACGCAGAAGACCGAAGGGATAGTGCGGCATGCCACGTCGCCTTGGTCTCTTGCCTGCCTGACGTCCCTTGACCAACTCCAGCAAGACCTTGAAGGGCTCGGATGGCGGCATCCTGTCACCAAAGATCGGGATGTCGCCTGGCCCGCGTGCCTGCCAGGCAAAGTACTTTTCGTACTCGGCAGGCGTGCGCGCAAGAAAGCCGATGTAGTCCGCAAGCTCCCGTGGGTCCTTGAACAGGTTCCCATCGATCCAGGAGCCGGGCGGAGCGAAATCAGCCACATTGGGCGCGCCCCGATAGATCGGGACGGTTCCGACCATCAGGGGATCAAAGATCTTTTCGGTCACGTAATCCGGGGCAACCGAGTTCTCGAGCGCAAGGCAAAACCGGTAGCGCCGAATTGTCTGCAGCTTGCTGAGCCTTCCCAGATCCGGTCCTGTGAACTGGCGGTTGTTGAGATGCCTGCCATACGAATGGACCGGCAGGCGCGCCATGAGGTTCGAGGCAAAGGCGTTGCGACCCGACCGGTCAATGGCTGCGGACTGGAACATCACAACCTGGGCATCGTCTCGCTTCTCGCTGCGGCGCAGCCGCGCCGCCTCCCACCACGCCTCCGGAGCCGGAAGATAAGGGTTCCAGATGTCGCTTGAACGCTCATAGGTCATTCGCAGGTCGAAGACGCGCATGAAGGCGTGATCGACGAGACGGGGATAATTGACGGTACTTTCCATCGACCACGCAACCCAAGACTGGCCAGTATACTTCGGCGTGTCTTCATGAAGTCGTCGACTGAAGTCGGGAATGTGGAAAACGACGACGGTTGCCTCTGGCAGCCGATCCTGGTCGGACGTGAAGAATGCCTGATCCTGTTCTGATAGGCCCGCCAGCGACGGTGGGGCGCCGAAAAACCCGGTCCTGAACAGGATGAGTGGCTCCATCCGGCACGTCTCGCAATCGGCAATCAGATTCGCCCCAGGCTAACAGGCCAAAGACGCGCCGTCCTGCGGATACTGGAGTCCCCGCAGGACGGCGTGAAAGATTTGTACCGCTTACGCCGCGACGCCGACGCCGATCGGGCAGGAGACGCCCGTGCCGCCAAGGCCGCAATAGCCGCCGGGGTTCTTGGCGAGATATTGCTGGTGATAGTCCTCGGCGAAATAGAAGGTCGGCGCGTCGAGGATCTCGGTCGTGATCGGGCCCATGCCGCGCTTGGCCAGAGCCTCGCCATAGCTCGCCTTGATGGCGAGCGCCGCGCTGCGCTGGGCTTCGTTCGCGACATAGATGCCGGAGCGATATTGCGTGCCGGTGTCATTGCCCTGGCGCATGCCCTGCGTCGGGTTATGGGCTTCGAAGAACACGGCAACGAGCTTTTCATAGCTGATCTTCGCCGGATCGAAGACCACCAGCACCACTTCATTATGGCCGGTGCGCCCGCTGCAGACTTCTTCATAGGTTGGGTTCGGGGTGAAACCCGCCGCATAGCCGACGGCGGTCACGAGGACGCCTTCGGTCTGCCAGAACTTGCGCTCGGCCCCCCAGAAACAGCCAAGGCCGAAGATCGCTGTCTCGGATCCCGCCGGATAGGGTCCCT
>JBAWYY010000600.1:0-1846 GCA_037143285.1 Alphaproteobacteria bacterium
CGATCATCGGCGCGATCTTCGGTGGTCTCAACTTCGATAATTACTTCATCGGCCTCTCCAAGGCGGTCACCGCCACCAATGTGGTCGATGCCGGCAAGCAGGGCGCGGTCCTCGCCTATGGCAAGTTTCTGACGGTAGCGATCAACTTCGTCATCATCGCTTGGGTGCTCTTCATGGTCGTGAAAGCCATGAATACGCTGAAGAAGAACGATGCGGCCACGGCCGCGGCTGCCCCCGCAGCGCCGCCCGAGCCCTCAACCGAGGTGAAGCTGCTTGGCGAGATCCGCGATCTCCTGAAGAAGTAACGTGGGTTTCAACAGGCGGCCGGTTGTCTCAGCCGGCCGTCAGGCCGCGCAAACGCCACGCAAAAAGTCCTCGATCCGCGCGTTGCAGCGGGTCGTGTTGCTGCCGGGGAAGCCGATGAACACGTGGCAGCCGCCGGGATAGACCTCAAGTTCAGTCTTATTCCCTGCCGCCGCCCAGCGCGGCGCCATGAACAGGCTGTCGTCCACGAGCGGGTCGCGGGAGCCGACCGTGAAGAGCGCCGGCGGCATACCGGTGAGATCGGCGTGGATCGGCGAGACATCGGGATCATCAGTTGAACCGCCGCGCACCAGAAAATGGCGCACGAAGTTCTCGATATCGCGGGTGTTGAGCACGAGCTTTTCCGCGCCCCAACGCCTCACCGACGGGGTGAGGGAGAGATCATAGCAACCCGCATGGAGATTGGCGCCGACAAAGGGCATGATGCCATGCCGGTCGCGCAGCCGCAGCAAGGTGACAACCGAGAGATGGGCGCCCGCACTCTCGCCGCCGATGGTCAGCTTATCCGTACCGAAGCGCCCTAGAGCTTCGGCGGCGAGCCAAAGGGCTGCCGTCTCGCAATCATCGGGACCCATGGGATAGGGCGCTTCCGGCGCCAGCCGATAATCCACGGACACTACGGCAAGTCCGGTGCGCTCGGACAATTGCTCCAACATCGTGTCCTGCAGGTCGGCCGCGCCCAAGACCCAGCCGCCGCCATGGATGTGCAGATAGGCCCCGCGCGGCTCTTTCGGCGTGAAGATGCGCAGAGCGATGGGGCCGTGCTTGCCCTCAATCGTCACGGTTTCGGCGCGCGGTGAGAACGGGGTCGGCGGAAAGGGTCCCTCTCCCCGGCGCCGGAGATCGCGGATTTCGGCCGGCGACTGCGCCCAATTGTCCCAGGAGGCGAGCCGTTTGACGATGGCCGCATTCACAGCCTTGGCGTCGGCCGGGTGATGATCGGGGTTGAAGACGGAGGGGTCGAAGGTGAGCATGGCGCGGTCCTGAGACAGAGCGCAGACGCTAGTTGGCTTTTGGCAGGAGTTGAAGAGCGTGAGGACAACACAGATGACCTGCGACCGGCTCATGGCGCCGTTGCAGTGCAACATAATCATTCCCCAGGCTGCTTCGGTCGCGTTAGACTAAGGCCGTTCGATCTCCTCAGAACCGGCAGACTTCGAGAGGTCCATGACCACTCTTCCGCAGCGCAGAGGCCCCCCGACCGGTGTCGATCTTGCCATCGTCCTTGGCGCAGGCGGCGCTAAGGGGCTCGGTCATATCGTCGTCCTCGAAGTGCTTGATGATATGGGCCTGGTCCCGAAGGCTATCGCCGGCACCTCCATTGGCGCGATCATTGGCGCCTGCCGTGCAGCCGGCATGTCCGGCCGTGAAATTCGCGCCTATATCCTCGATGTCTTTGCCAACCGGCCGGAAGTGTTCCGCAGGCTCATGTCAACGAGGGTCGGCAAGATCTCGCAGATCTTCACTAAGGGCCTCACCAATCCCGTGCTTGTCGATGCCGAGCGGGTGTTGGACGCCTTCC
>JBAWYY010000601.1:0-1837 GCA_037143285.1 Alphaproteobacteria bacterium
CGGAAATATTGCCGCCCTGCCGGGTTTTCAAAAGGCCGATAGGCCTCAAGCATGCTTGCCTTCAACGGATCGGCATCGAGCGCCTCGGCGAACCTCGGGCGGCGGTCAGGGCGAATGTACCACCGCGTCTCGGTCATCCCGAGCGGCCCCGCGAGGCGGTCCTCAATAATCTGCTCCAGTGATTGGCCAGCCACCCGCTCCAAGAGGAGACCCAGGACATCCACGGAGATGGAATATTCGAACGCGGTCGCCGGCTGGTTGATCAACGGGATCTGGCCGAGAGCCTTCAGCATGTCGCTGCTTGTGATGGAACCGGTAGCACCCTCGATATTGGCTGCGCGGTACATGTCCCGTAGCCGCGTCGAGCGAACTGATCCGGAGTAGAAGAAGCCGGCGGTGTGACGCAGGAGATCCTGCACGGTCACGGGGCGTGCCAGCGCCACATCCTCAACGATCGGGTTGCCGTCGGGCCCGGGCCGGGTCGTCTCCACTTTGAGATTGGCGAGCTCCGGCAGCCAGGTCGTGATGGGATCGGAGAGCTTCATACGGCCTTCTTCGATCATCATCATCGCGGCCGTTGAGACGATCGGCTTTGTCATCGACGCCAGCATGAACACCGCATCACGGGTCATGGGCTTGGTCTTCGCTGCATCCAGGAAGCCATGAGCCTCATAATGCACAACCCGCCCGCGCCTTGCGATCAAGGTAACGGCGCCCGGGAACATACCGGCGGTCACCTGCTGGTTCATGACCGGCCCGATGCGGGCAAGGCGCGCATTGGAAAGGCCAAGCGTCGTACCGCCTGGCTCTTGGGCAATCGAAGGCGCGACAGCCGCGCTGAAAGCCAGCGCGACACTGAGCATGAGGGTGCGTTTGCGTATCATCCGCATGGGATCCTCCCGGGTATTGTGCGTTTCCATCCGGTCTTAGAGCCGGTGCGTGATGTCACAACGCTGGAACGTCATCCGTCAATGCGAGCGGGCGCGCGGGAGGCCTGTGCGGAAAGCGCTCACGCAGCCTTCTTTGACTCAGCGATGCGGACGAGATTGGTCAAGATAACCCCCGTCCCTTTCAAGCGGTCCTCGGGCCTCGGCCAGTCGCGCACGAAGACCACCTTCTGGTCGGGCCTCACCTTCGCAAGCGAACCCTGCTCCGAGAGGTACCGAACGAGGCCCTGCGGATTGGCAAATTTCTGATCGCGGAAGCTCAGCACAATGCCGCGTGGTCCTGCCTCAACGCGCCCGATATTCGCCCGCCGGCAAAGCGCCTTAATGGAAGCCACCCGCACCAGGTGCTTCACCGCCTCTGGCAAGGGGCCGAACCGGTCAATCATTTCAGCCGCAAGCGCTTCGATTGCGTCATCCGTCTCAAGGTCACCAAGTCGGCGATAGAGCGACAGGCGCACCGAGAGATCCTCAACATAGGTCTCTGGGATAAGGATCGGTGTTCCAACCGTGATCTGCGGTGACCAGCGGTCCTCGACGGTCTCATCCACATGGCCCGCCTTCATCATCGACACGGCCTCTTCCAGCATCTGCTGATAGAGCTCGTAGCCGACTTCGCGGATGTGGCCCGACTGTTCGTCGCCCAGCAAATTGCCGCCGCCGCGAATATCAAGATCATGGGACGCCAACTGGAAGCCCGCGCCCAGCGTTTCTAGCGATTGCAACACTTTCAAACGACGCTCGGCCTGGGGCGTAATGGGTTTGCGCTCCGGCAAGGTGAAGAGCGCATAGGCGCGAGTCTTCGACCGGCCGACACGCCCACGCAATTGGTAGAGTTGGGCCAGCCCGAACATGTCGGCTCGCCACACCACCAGCGTATTGGCAAGGGGAAT
>JBAWYY010000602.1:0-1822 GCA_037143285.1 Alphaproteobacteria bacterium
GCCGGTGTCCTCACCCAGGGCGAGGTCGACAAGATGAAGGCCGACTGGCGCGCGCGCCTGGAGGCCGAGTTCGAGGCGGGCCAGGCCTACAAGCCCAACAAGGCCGACTGGCTGGACGGGCGCTGGGCCGGGCTGAAGGCCACCAAGGAGAGCGAGGACGACGCGCGCCGGGGCCAGACGGGCGTCGCCATCGAGACGTTGCACGCCATCGGCGACAAGATGACCACTGTCCCGGAGGGGTTCAACGTCCACAAGACGATCCAGCGCTTCCTCGACAACCGGCGCAAGGCGATCGAGACCGGCGAGGGGCTCGACTGGGCGACCGGCGAGGCGCTGGCGTTCGGCACGCTGGTGGCCGAGGGCCATCCGGTGCGCCTGTCGGGCCAGGATTGCGAGCGCGGCACCTTCTCGCAGCGCCACTCTGTGCTGATCGATCAGGAGACCGAGGCGCGCTACACGCCGCTCAACCATATCGAGCCGGGGCAGGCCAAATACGAGGTCATCAATTCGATGCTCTCGGAGGAGGCGGTGCTTGGCTACGAATATGGCTATTCGCTCGCCGAACCCAACGCGCTCACCTGCTGGGAAGCTCAGTTCGGCGATTTCGCCAACGGCGCCCAGGTGCTGTTCGACCAGTTCATTTCGTCAGCCGAACGCAAGTGGCTGCGCCTCTCCGGCCTCGTCTGCTTGCTGCCCCATGGCTATGAGGGCCAGGGTCCGGAGCACTCGTCGGCCCGCCTTGAGCGCTTCCTGCAGATGTGCGCGGAAGACAATATGCAGGTCGCGAATTGCTCGACGCCGGCGAGCTACTTCCACATCCTGCGCCGCCAGCTCAAGCGCGACATCCGCAAGCCCTTGATCCTGATGACGCCGAAATCGCTGCTTCGGCACAAGCGCGCGGTCTCGCGGGTCGATGAACTCACCAACGGCACGTCCTTCCACCGCGTGCTGTGGGACGATGCGCAATTCTTGGCTCAGCCGGAAATTCGCCTGGTCGAGGACAAGAAGATCCGCCGCGTCGTGATCTGCTCAGGCAAGGTCTATTACGACCTCTATGAGGAGCGCATTAAGCGCGGCATCGACGACGTCTATCTCCTGCGCGTCGAGCAGCTCTATCCCTTCCCGCTGAAATCGCTGGTCTCCGAGCTCTCGCGCTTTAAAAACGCCGATGTCGCCTGGTGCCAGGAAGAGCCGAAGAACATGGGCTCCTGGACCTTCGTCGAGCCCTATCTTGAATGGGTGCTCGGCACCGCCCGCGCCAAAGTGAAGCGCGCCCGCTATGTGGGCCGCCCCGCCTCGGCTGCGACCGCTACGGGCCTCATGTCCAAACATGTGGCCCAGCTCAACGACTTCCTGAACGAAGCCTACGCCTGATTTGACCCCTGTCGCGGTCAAGCCGTGGCACGCTGACGATACACCAAGGAGCATAGTCCATGGCCACCGAAATCCGCGTCCCCACTTTGGGTGAATCGGTCACCGAGGCGACCGTCGCCAAGTGGTTCAAGAAGCCCGGCGAGGCCGTGAAGAAAGACGAGCCGCTGGTCGAGCTTGAAACCGACAAGGTGACCCTTGAGGTCAACTCGCCAGTTTCCGGCACGCTGGCTGAGGTCACCGCCGCCTCTGGCGATACCGTGGGCGTTCAGGCGCTCCTCGGCACCATCTCGGAAGGGGCGGCAGGTGCAGCCGCTGCCCCCGCCGCGAAGCCGGCACCCGCTGCAGCGCCTGCGCCGGTTGCAGCCGCCCCCGCCGCCAAAGCGGCAAGCGCTGACAATGGCCCGGCGGTCGCACGCATCGCCGCAGAATCCGGCGTTGATCCCGCAGC
>JBAWYY010000603.1:0-1818 GCA_037143285.1 Alphaproteobacteria bacterium
ACCACCAGCAGCGTCAGCCCAAGACCGATCAGGCCCATATTGAGGGCGGCATCGATATAGCCATTGTGGGCGTGAGCGGCGGCACCGGCCCAGGCCTCATTGTCCTCTGAACCGAAGCGCGTGCTCTCAAGAGACCAGAAGGCGCCGAAGCCATAGCCCTGCCAGGGGCGCTCGGCAATCTTGTCAAAGGCGAGTTCCCACACATCGGTACGCCCGGTGAAGGTGACGTCGACGGGCAGCGCGCGCACGAAGGCGGCGAGATTGGCGTCAAGCAGCGTGCCGGGGCCGAGCGCAAAAAGGGTGATCAACGGCGTCACGATGGCCAAGAACCGAAGGCTCGGCGAGCGGACTAGGGTCACGAAGCCGGAGATCGCTAAGGTGAGCACCAGCAGCATGGTCGAGCTTTTCGCGCCCGACATGAGCAGGAAGAAGCCGGCGCCAATGGCAATGGCGATACCGGCTGCTTTGAGGCCGGAGCGGGCGATGTAGATGCCCATGAAAAAGCAGAGCGCCAGAACCGCGCCGGCTGTATTTTTATGGCCGAAAACGCCGCGCCAATCGCCGGCCAATTGCGCCTCCAAAATGTCGGTGGCCTGGTGGACGGCGAGCGAGGGCATCAGCGCCACGCCGAGATAGCTGAGCCCGAGCAAGATGCCGCAGGCGGCGGCCAAGAGCATGGCGAGGTTCCGACGGCCGGTGGGCAAGAAGAACAGGCTTGCGGCGATGCTCGCGACCATAGCGAACAGCACGAAGCGGCGAATGGACGTGCCCATATCCTGCGAGATCACGATGGTGATCAAGATCCAGCCGATCAGCGCCAATGCGCCGGGCGTTGCAATGAGCCAGAGCGCGCGCAGATTGCCGGCCGCGACGAGCGCGATGCCGCCAATGGCGAGAAGCCCGAAGGCGCCATAGGTCAGGCCCTCACGGCCGCCGGCGAGTTCCAGCATGTCCGAACTCGACAGGTCCGGGAACGGCGAGAGCGTGATCCAGGCGAGCAGGAGACCCGCGACGAAGATGATCGCGCGCAGGCTCGTGATGGGATCGAACGCGCTTACGGCTGCCGGGTGCGGCGTGTGGGGGGCAAGGCTCATCGGGGTGCCTTCGCTCGATATTGTTCGGGCTCATGGCCAGTCGCGGAGGCGAGCCGGCCGATCGCCACCATGATCGGATGAAGCGCTGCGATGGGGTTGCGAGTCGAGACCAGCAGTTTTGCCGACCGGATCGGCGACAAGGCGGCGATGATCGCATCCTTGGCCATCACTTTGACGCGGCCGCGCAGGCCAGTTGCGACCTTTAAGTCGAGCGCGCGGTTGATCGCGCCGATGCGACGGCCGCGGGTCAGGATCCAGCGAAGTTCGGTCCGGTTGTCGGGCACGGTTTCGGTGATCATCGCTTCCTGCACCCAATAGAAGGAGGCGCCGGCCCGTTTGGCGCGGCAGAAGAAGTCGGTGTCTCCGCCGCCGAGGAAGTTGAAGCGGGGATCAAAGGGCGGTTGCCCGAGGCGGGCAAAAAGGCTGCGCCGGATCAGACAATTGCCGCTGCCATAGATCATCGGCACGGGGCCGGTGCGGTCATAGGCCGGCCAGAACACCGGATGCGAGGTTCGGTTGGCGTCAACGTCAGCGCTAAAGCAGGGGTGGACCGGGCCACCCACCACGTCCGCACCAAAATCTTCGGCAGCTGAAACGAGGCCGGCCACCCAGCCGTCCTCCACGGTGCCTGCCAGCATGCCGTCCTTCACGGCGCCTGCCAGGAAGCCGTACTTCACGTTGCCTGCCATCAAGCCGTCCTTCACGGTGCCTGCCATCAAGCCGT
>JBAWYY010000604.1:0-1816 GCA_037143285.1 Alphaproteobacteria bacterium
TTCGCCCATATCCACGCGCCGAAGAGAATAGGGCGACCATTCACCCATAACAGAGCTGGGATCAGCCCGATCGCGACGATCGCCGTCCAAACATAGAACAAGACATTGAAAACAAGGGTGCGCAGTATCTGCATCGGGCGGGACCTCCGCCCGACAACGGTTACTCATGCTTATGAAACGCGGGCCGTGCGGCTCGGCGCGGCAATGGCCGTGTCGAACCGAAGATGCGCGGCAGCGAGCAGATACTTGGCATATTCGAAGGCAAGAATCTTTAGGCTCGTAGGGTCTTTCCACCAGCTCGATGCAGCAATGACCTCTGCGCGTACCGGATAGGGGACGAAGGTGATGTGCGGCAGAACTCGCTGCAGCTCCAAGAGCGTCCGCGGCATATGATAACTGGAGGTCACCACCACGATTGACGAGAAACCATGCTCGCGGACCCACCGGCGTGTTTCGAGCGCATTGCCGTGGGTGTTGAGAGCACGGTAATCGAGATCGATACAACAATCGATCATAGTGCTGGTGGCTGGCGTGATCCGCGCGATATCGCGATCCTTCACCTGGGGATTGACGCCCGTGATGAAGAGCCGGCGTCCATAGCCGGCATTCAGCAGCCTGATGGCGTCAGGGAGGCGCGACGAACCGCCGGTGAGCGCCACAATCGCCTCAGCACGCGTCGGCGGTGCCGCAGCAACGGTGGTCGCAGACTTTGCAAAGACGAGAAAGCCACAAAAAAGCGCTAGTCCGGCCAGTGACACGAAGGCCAGCGCAATCGGAATTGGGCGTAGGAAATACGACAACCCAAACCGCCGAGAGGTGACGGGGGTGAGCGGGTTGGCCGCTGAGGCGGCAGCCGAGGTTTCGATCCACGCCATGGCGGCCTAGGATAGGGACGAATCAGGCAAAGATTGGACGTCGATGAGCCTATCTTGGGGCTAAATCCTCACTCAATCGTTCTCAACGTGCGCATGACAGTGGTGCGGGATGTGAAGGCTGTGATGCCCGCGACCAATATGACGAGGATCGCGACCCCCACATAGGCCGTCGGCCCGAGCGAAAAGGAGCCGAACAGAGCCTCGAGTTGATCGCCGCCGGCGGTTGCGCGTAGGGACGAGGCAATGAAACCGGCCCCAAAAAAGCAAGCAAGCGCGACAAGGCCACCCATAAGGGCGCCTTTCAGGCCAAGCCATAGAAAATGGCGCATAAACTCAGAAGCGACAGTTGCGTCGCGGGCCCCGACGAAATGCAGCACCTCCACGACCGGGCGATTGGTCGCAACCGCCGCACGGGTCGCGAATACGACAGAGAAGGCCGTTGCGATGAGCATGAGGCTGACCAGCACTGAGCCGGCGATGACGACGGTACGGGCCATGGTCTTCAGGCGATCAAACCATTGCCGATGGTCATCAAGGCTCGCGTTTGGCATGGCCTCCGTCAAGTTGCGCCGCAATGCCGCGAGATCAGCGCGCTGTTCGTCCGCGAGTTTGACCACAATCAGACGTGGGATGGGCAAATCATCCACCGAGAGGCCTGCGCCAAGCCACGGCTCCAACATGCGCACGGTTTCAACGGCCGTGTAGGGGTCAGCCGAGGCAACGCCCGGTGCGCGCAGCGCGATGTCGCGAGCGCGCCCCACATCGCCCTCAATCGGTCGCCCGGCAACGGGCCTTATCTGGATGGTGACTTCGCGCACGATCGATGCTGTCCAATCTTCGGCGCTTGAGCGAACGAGATCGACAGCGCCGATGGTGAGGGCGCCCAGAAAAGTCATGATTGCGATTATGACCACGAGCGCGCGGCCCGCGATGGAGCTTGG
>JBAWYY010000605.1:0-1814 GCA_037143285.1 Alphaproteobacteria bacterium
CGCCCGCCGCCGATCTTGTTCTCGCGCGGGGCCCATGCAGGCACCCTCGCCTTTGAGTTTTCGGCGGGACGCCAGAGCATCGTCATCAATTGCGGGATGCCCGCGATGAACCGCCAGGTCTGGCGACCGGAAGCGCGCAAGACGGCGGCCCATTCCACCGCCATCGTCTCCGACACCTCGTCCTCCCATTTCATCATCGGCGGGCCGAGCGACGGCGTTATCGCTGCAGGCCCGCGCAAAGTGGGGGTGAGCCGTCATGATCGCGTGGTGACCAGCGTGCACGACGGCTATCGCCGCCGCTTCGGCGTCACCCATGCTCGCACCCTTGCACTCGCCGATAGCGGCGACCGCCTCGACGGCGAGGACACCATCGAGGGCGCAGATGTGCCCTATGTCCTGCGCTTTCACCTGCATCCCGCGGTTCAGACGGTCGCGACCGAATCCGGCAATGGCGTGATGCTGGTTCTGCCCAATCGCGAGGCCTGGCTCTTTGCGGCCGATGCGCCTGTCGCGATTGAGGAGAGTGTGGCGCTCGCTGTTGCCGAGGGACCACGACGGACGCGTCAATTGGTGTTGGACGCGCGGTCCGGCAGCACGCCTCGAATTGCCTGGACGTTCCGGCGGCTCAATCGCAGCGGCAACCAAGCCGCGTCCGACATCGAGATGGAGCCGGAACTGCCCTTGTGAGGGCGCGCGTCACTCCGCCTTTTGTGGGCGCGACAGCAGGGCTGATACCGCCTGATCAACGTTAAGCCGCTGCGCGATGACATCAGCGACCGCCGTCGCAATCGGCATTTCAATGCCGCGGATTTTCGCCATCTCGGTCAGGATTTCGGCGGTCGCCGCCCCTTCCGCGAGCGGGCCGTCGGCGGCGCCCACCTCGCCGCGCCCGAGCGCCAGCCCGAGCGAGAAATTGCGCGATTGCGGGCCCGAACAGGTCAAAATCAGGTCGCCAAGGCCGGAAAGTCCAGTGAGCGTCTCGCTGCGCGCACCATGGGCCGCACCGAAACGCGCGAGTTCGGCAAAGCCGCGCGCAACCAGAGCGGCTTCCGCGCTCGCGCCCAAACCCCGCCCGCGCACGATGCCCGCCGCAATGGCGAGCACGTTCTTGGCGGCCCCCCCGATCTCGACGCCACGCAGATCCGTGGTGTGGTAGAGCCGGAAGGTGGATGAGCCCAAAGCACCGGCGATGAGGCGGGCAATGTCCTCGTCGCGCGCGGCAACCGTCACAGCGGTTGGCAGACCCTTGACCACATCGGCGGCAAAGCTCGGTCCCGAGAGGATCGCGGGCGTCAGCATGGGCGCTGCCTCCTCCACCACCTCGCTCATGAACCGGCCGGTTGAGCGCTCAATCCCCTTGGCGCAGACCACGATGGGCGTGCCACGGCGGGTGACCATCGAGACCGCTTCCAAGAGGCCACGTAGCGATTGGGCCGGCACGACGACCAAGATGATCGGGGCAGCACAGGCTTCCGTCAGCGCCGAACTCGCGCGCACGCGCTCATCAACTTTGCAGCCGGGCAACCGGCTCTCGTTGCTGTGTCGGCCATTGATTTCGTCAGCAATGGCCGGTTCACGCGCCCAAATGAGGGTGGGACGACCGGCACGCGCCGCCGCGTTGGCAAGCGCCGTTCCCCAGGCGCCCGCACCGAGCACCGAAATCGCCGGCAATATGCTCATGCCTTGGCTCCCAAACGACCGGATCCGATGGAGGTGGCGCCGGGGTCGAGCGGCCAACGCGCGCGGGGCGCCACATCGAGCGGATCGGTGAGCCCAAGCGCCAAACGCTCGCAACCGGCCCAAGCGATCATCGC
>JBAWYY010000606.1:0-1810 GCA_037143285.1 Alphaproteobacteria bacterium
ATGTCGGGCGCCGAACCATGGACCGGCTCAAACAGGCTCGGAAACTTCCGGTCGGGATTGATATTGCCGGACGGCGCGATGCCGATGGTGCCGGTACAGGCAGGCCCCAGATCGGACAAGATATCGCCGAAGAGATTGGAGGCGACCACCACATCGAAGCGGTCGGGATTGAGCACGAAATGGGCGGTCAGAATGTCGATATGATATTGGTCGACGGAGACGCCGGGATAGGACTTTTTCATCTCCGCCACGCGCTCGTCCCAATAGGGCATCGTAATCGAGATTCCGTTGGACTTGGTGGCGCTGGTGAGCTTCTTGCGCGGCCGCCGCTGAGCAAGCTCGAAGGCATATTTCAGGATGCGATCAACCCCGATGCGGGTCATGACCGTCTCCTGCACGACGAATTCGCGATCCGTACCGGGGAACATCCGCCCGCCGATAGAGGAATATTCCCCTTCGGTGTTCTCACGCACGACGAAGAAGTCGATGTCGCCAGGCTTTCGGCCTGCGAGTGGCGCCGGCACACCGGGCATGAGTTTGACGGGTCGCAGGTTCACATATTGATCGAATTCGCGCCGCATGAGGAGCAGCGAACCCCAAAGCGAGATATGGTCGGGGACGCGATTGGGCATGCCAACGGCGCCAAAGAAGATGGCGTCGTGGCCACCGATCTGGGCCTTCCAATCCTCCGGCATCATCCGGCCGTGCTTGTCGAAATAGTCGCAGGAGGAGAAATCAAAATGGTCGAGATCAAGCGAGAACTTGAACTTCTTCGCGGCACGCTCGAGCACGCGAATGCCTTCCGGCATGACTTCCTTGCCAATCCCGTCGCCGGGGATGACGGCAAGCCGGTAGGTGTTTGAGCGGGCCATAACAATCCTCTTTGCTGGTCGCTTGATCGCGCGCGACTGTGGCAGCGAGGACTTGGCCGTGTAAACCTCAGGGATACACAAGAAGATGCGACCCGCGCGAGCCGCATGGCTCGCGCGAACCGATGTCGGGGGTCACTGGCTCGCAAACGCCTGCTTGGTGATCGCCTTCATATCGGCCCGTGTCAGGCCCATAGCGGCCAATTCGGCATCGGTCCGCTTAGACAGATAGCCGTTCACGACCATGTCGGCGTGCATTTCACGCGCTTCAATCCAAGCGCTGAACAGCAAACGGAGGAACGCGAGGGGTCGAAAACTCGTCGGCGCGACAAGATGCGGCGAAGTCAATGTGGTGGCCATGCGGATGCTCCTTATGATGGAACGACCTTGGCGATTTCTTCCCTGACGCAATGCAACATAGGTTATGCTGCATCTGCGAACAACAGACGTGATGTCTCGGGACCCATGCGGACAGAGCAGGTCACAATTAACGCCGCGTTTACGCGTTGAGAGGCTGACCCGCGCCGCCTTCAGTGATGATTTTGGAGGCTGCGATCACGGCCTGCGTTCTGCTGTCGACGCCAAGCTTGGTGAGGATGGCCGAGACATGGGCCTTCACCGTCGCTTCCGATACGGTCAATTCGTAAGCGATCTGTTTGTTTAAGAGCCCCTCGGACAACATCATCAAAACCCGCACCTGTTGCGGGGTGAGACTTGCGAGCCGAGCCACCATCTTCGCAGTATCCGCATCGCGAGTGGCCGACAGATCAATGTCGGCGGGCAAGGATGTGCCGCCCTCGAGGACGCGCTTAATGGCTGCGCGCATCGTATCGATGCCATAGGTTTTCGGGATGAAGCCCGAGGCCCCAAATTCAAAGCAACGCCGGATCACCGCGCGATCTTCGGTGGCCGAAACGACCACCACGGGGACCCCTGGATAC
>JBAWYY010000607.1:0-1797 GCA_037143285.1 Alphaproteobacteria bacterium
GGTCCCAAAACTTCGAGATCGGTGATGAAGAGCTCGATCTCACCGGTTGCGATCTTGCTGTTGACGAGGCTGGGATCGCGCGCCTTCACGCGGCCATCGACCCTGATGACCCATTCGGCGCGACAGGCCTCCAGCGCCTTAAAGGCCGGGCTATCGGTGTCGGCGAGGCACTGGGTGATGCCATAGTGATCGCGCAGGTCGAGGAACAAAACGCCGCCGTGATCGCGCACCCTGTGGCACCAGCCGGACAGGCGGACGGTCTCTCCGACATGGGTGGAGCGAAGTTCCCCGCAGGTGTGCGAACGATAGCGGTGCATGGCGGTCTGTCTCATCTTGGAATCAGGGGCGCGGCAAGCGCGACAACATTAGTCGCGCCCGTGTAGCGCATGGACGGGTCGGCTTCAAACGAAACGGGCGCCCGAGGGCGCCCGCATTAATAAACCGGGACCCGAGGATCAGCTTTTCGGCTTCTCGCCCTTCGGCGTTGAACGTGGTGCGACCACGTCCACATTGGTCTGTCCCTTCGACCCATCGTCGAGGGATGACGCCACTTCGCCGCGCTCCACGCGCTTGGCAAACTCGGTGGTGGCGCCAGCGGCAAGCGCTTTGGCCTGGGTCACCCAGTCCTCGCGTTCGATGCGGCCGGGAAAGGCGAGATAGGAGCCAACCCAAAGCGCGTTCTGCTCGGTCCACTTGGCGATCTGATCGAAATGCCAGATGCCAAGGCCGTGAAGGCGCGCTTCATTCTGGGGCCCAATGCCCTTGATCAGCTTCAGGTTATCGCCTTGGCCTTGGCGCGCCGTGACAAAACCCTGCGGGCGGACGCCGGCATAATCGCTCTCCCCTTCAACGGCAGGGGATGCTGCAGGTTCAGCCGCTGCTGGCGCCGGGGCTGCGACAGGCGCTGGCGCCGCGACTGGCGCAGGCGCTACGACAGGGGTTGGTGCCGAGGCAACGCTCGCCCGCGACATGGTCGGCGCCATCGGTGATGGACCGCCGCCTGCCACCGCCGCTTCAAGGCTCGGCTCCGTCCAATGGCGGAAAAGACATCCGAGGCAGCAGCCGAGAAAATAGGCCGCAGCAAGGGTCAAGCTTGCATCGACGATGAGCCCCATTTGGCCGCGATAGACCTGGAAGAAGGCGATGAGCGCCGCGATTAGGCCCGCAATGAACAGCCACCCATACCAAGCCGTTGGGCTTGAACGGGAGGGCTCGCGCTCGCTGGTCCACCAGCCGAAGGCGAGGCCGAAGACGAGAGCGATCGCGACAAAGGGCCAGAGCGCCGTCAGGAGATACAACATGACTGTTTCCTCAAGGCTTCCGGTTGATTTCTATGCGGCGATTGAGCGCCTTATTGGCACTCGTGTCGTTCGGCGCGACGGGACGCGTCTCACCGAAGCCGACGGCGGTCAGTTTCGAGCGATCAATGCCGCGCTGAACGAGATAGTCGACCACGGCCTGGGCGCGTCGACCGGAGAGATCAAGATTAGCCTCAGGCGAGCCGTCTGAATCCGTATGGCCTTCGACCTGGAAGGCGACGTCACGGCAATCGTTAAGGACGTCGGCCACGCGGTTCAAGAGCGCCGTGCCCTCGCCTAAAATATCGGCGCGCGCGACACGGAACCGAATAATGCCGGAGGCGAGCACCGCCCGCACGCGCGGCGGACAGGTGTCAGCGGCCGTTTGAGCCGGAGGAGCAGGCGGCGGCGCAGGCGGTGCCGGTGCGACCGAGGCCGCAGCAGGTGGCGGTGCTGAGGGTGGCGGTTGCGGCGCCGTGATCTCGTGACTTGCTTGAAA
>JBAWYY010000608.1:0-1796 GCA_037143285.1 Alphaproteobacteria bacterium
TGATGATGATATCGTAAGCACTCATCGTCCCGTCCCCTGCCCCATCGACGTTTTATAGATATTCCAACCGCGCGGTTTTGGCGCAGTCTTCGTTGATCTCGCCAAAGCTCGCATCGGCTGCCCCGTAGGCCTTATCGAAGTCGGCGCGCGGGCCTTTGTAGGTTTCGCGCACGATCTCCAGCAGCGCCCAGGAGAGCTTGGTATAGCTCTCACGAGTACGATCATCGCGGAAATTCGCGAGAAACGTCCCGAGCGCCGCAAACTTGAACACATGGGCCTCCGCTTCGCGCGCAGAGCCTGGTTCGAGCGTCGGAGGCGTGGCCGTCGCCCCCTCGTTCAAGGCATAGCCCAGCTGCTTCACGGCAAAATAGGCGTCGATGATATCGCGGCAGGTCCGCAGATATTCCGAACGGATCACATTTCGCTGCACGATCTGGAGATTGCGCGCGTAATTGTAGTTCTGCACGAAGGACGAGCCTAAGGCCAGGAGCGAGACCACGATCGAGATCAGGGTGAGCGCGTTCAGCCGGCTTGACTCAAACTGCATGGCTAGACCGCTTCACAGACACAATGCGCCCTCACCCCGGCCATGCCGCTCACACCAACATGCCCATGGGCTGCTCGATATAGCCCTTGAAGGCCTGCAACAGCTCCGCACCCAAGGCGCCATCCACCGCGCGGTGGTCGGTCGAAAGCGTCACGCTCATGACGGTCGCGACAGCCGGCGCACCGGCCTTCACTACGACGCGCTGTTCACCGGCACCCACCGCCAGGATCGTCGCATGGGGCGGATTGATGACGGCCGCAAAGTCCTTGATGCCGAACATGCCGAGGTTTGAGACCGCCGACGTGCCGCCCTGGAATTCCTCAGGCTTGAGTTTCCGGATTTTGGCGCGCGCCGCCAAGTCCTTCATCTCGTTCGAAATGGTCGACAAGGTCTTGTGGCAGGCATCGCGAATGACCGGCGTGATCAAGCCGCCGGGAATGGAAACCGCAACGCCCACATCCGCATGCTTGTGCTTCAACATGGCGCCATCGGTCCAGGTGACATTGGCATCGGGCACCGCCCGCAGGGCCATGGCGAGCGCCTTGATCACCATGTCATTGACCGAAAGCTTATAGGCGGGCTTGCCGTCGCGAACGGGCGCCGCCTTGTTGATCTGCTCGCGCAGGCTCAAGAGCGCATCCAACTCGCAATCCAGCGTCAGGTAGAAATGCGGGATCGTGGATTTCGCTTCGGTCAGGCGCCGCGCGATCACCTTGCGCATGGAATCATGCGGGATCTCTTCGTAGGAGCCGGGCTCGAACAGCTTCTTCACCGTCTCATCCGACATGCCGACAGGCGCCGCAGGCTTCGGCGCGGGCGCCGAGCTCGGAGCCGGTTGAGCTGCTGTCGCAACGGGCGCAGGCGCACCGGCTTTTGCAGTCCCGCTCGCAGCCGCTGCCTTAACGTCACGTTCGACAATGCGGCCGTGCGGGCCGGAGCCCAGCACCTTCGAGAGATCAATGCCTTCAAGAGCAGCGATCCGCTTCGCAAGCGGCGACGCGAACAAGCGAATGCCGGAGGCGGCAACGGCCAAACTCGCGAGCACTGCGGGCAAGGGCTCAGCGGCTGGCGCCGCTGCACTCGCTGGTGCGGCAGGGGCAGCAGGGGCTGCAGCGGCAGGGGCAGGGGCAGGCTTGGCGCCGCCTCCCGTCACGCTCTTCGGGTCCTCACCCTCGGTCGCGATCACGGCGATCAGTTGGTTCACAGCCACGTCCTGCGACCCATCAGGCACCAGGATCTTGGCCAGAAT
>JBAWYY010000609.1:0-1788 GCA_037143285.1 Alphaproteobacteria bacterium
GTCGGATATCGAGCAGCGCGTGGAGCAGATCGCCCGCCGCCAGTCCATGCTGGAGACCCGCCAGTCAGTCATCGGATCCCTCACCGAATCGGCAGGTCCTGCACGGGCCGGCGCCATCGTGCCGCTGCCGAGCCTTGCCCCCGTCGCCCCCAATGGCGGTCGCCCGACCCCCGTTGGCGATACGATCCAGCTGACCCCGCCGATGCCCGAGCGTCAGTCCCAATTGGAATCGCGGATCATCAAATCTGTAGCGGTTGCCCCCACCCCGATCGTCGATAGCTCGAAGCTTGCCACCCTCGAACGGCTTGAGACCGGACTTGAGCGGATCGAGACCCATCAGCTCGCTGTCCTGCAAGCGCTCGAAAGCGCCGTGGAGCGTCGCTCCCGGCGGGTGAAGAGCGTGCTGGCCGATATCGGCCTCGACATGCGCCGCATGGTGGCCAATCCCCATTCGGGTGCTCCGCGCGGCACCGGTGGCCCGTTCATCCCGATCCCCGCTCCTGGCCCGCAGGCCTCACCCTTCGAACATCAGGTTCACCGCACCCAGAACGCGATGATGGAGCATCAGCGTGTCGCAGCACTCATCAGCGCCGTGCCGCTCGTGAAGCCGCACCACGGCGAGCTTGAGCTCTCCTCAGGCTTCGGCCCCCGCGTTGATCCGTTCCTGCGCACCTGGGCGATGCATGCCGGTATTGATTTCCGTGGCTCCCATGGCGAACCGGTGCGGGCGACCGCCGCCGGCCGGGTGATCCATGCGGGCTCCATGGGTGGCTATGGCCTGATGGTCGATATCGACCATGGCAACGGCCTCTCCACCCGTTACGCCCATTTGTCTCGGATCGAAGTGGTCGAAGGCGATATGGTCCGCCTCGGCCAGCGCGTCGGCCGCGTCGGCTCTACCGGCCGCTCCACCGGGCCACACCTCCACTATGAAACGCGCGTCCATGGCGATGCGGTCGACCCCATGCGCTTTGTCCGCGCTGGCTTGAGGCTCGCTCAGGCCGGCGAGTGAAGCGGGCGTATGACGCGGGCGAACCGCCCTACTCCACGTCGCTGACGTCGCCCTCGGTCGTGCCATAGGCGCGCATGGCGAGCGTTGCTTCCATGAAGCCGTCGAGATCGCCGTCGAGTACGTCTGACGGCACGCCCGAGGTTTTGCCGGTGCGCAGGTCCTTCACGAGTTGATAGGGCTGCAGCACATAGGACCGGATCTGGTGGCCCCAGCCGATATCGGTCTTGGCGGCGAAGTCGGCGGCGGCCGCCTCTTCGCGGATCTTGAGTTCCCGCTCATAGAGCTTGGCGCGCAGCATTTGCCAGGCAACGGCACGGTTGGCGTGCTGAGAGCGCGACCCCTGGCTCACAACCATCACGCCGGTCGGATTGTGGAACAGGCGCACGGCCGATTCGGTCTTGTTGACGTGCTGACCGCCCGCGCCGCCCGAGCGCATGGTGTCGATACGAACATCGCTCTCGTTCAGCTTGATATCGATCTTGTCGTCGATGACGGGATAGACCGTGGCGGAAGCAAAGGACGTGTGGCGTCGCGCATTGGAATCGAAGGGCGAGATGCGCACGAGGCGATGCACGCCGGCTTCCGTCTTCAGCCAGCCATAGGCGTTATGGCCCTTGATCAGGAGGGTCGCGGATTTGATCCCGGCTTCTTCGCCCGGGCTCTCTTCCATCAACTCCACCTTGAACTTCCGCCGCTCGGCCCAGCGCGTATACATGCGCAGGAGCATATTGGCCCAGTCCTGGCTTTCGGTGCCGCCGGCGCCGGCATGGACCTCG
>JBAWYY010000610.1:0-1778 GCA_037143285.1 Alphaproteobacteria bacterium
GTTCGAGGTCAGGCACGGCGCGCAAGATCGCCTTGACGAGGGCGCCAAGCCGCGGCTCGCCGGGCAAGTGCTCGCCATAGCTCGTGAGGTCGACGCCGGTGAGGACCACTTCGCGATGGCCGGTGTCGACGAGGGCTCGCACCTGCGCCACCACTTCCGCGATCGGGACCGAGCGCGAGTTTCCGCGGCCATAGGGGATGATGCAAAAGGTGCAACGGTGGTCGCAGCCGTTTTGAACCTGGACAAAGGCCCGCGTCCGCCCGGCCATGCGGTCGATCTGGTGCAGGCCCTGGTCGCGCACCGTCATGATGTCGGAAAGCGCAAGCTTGGCCTCGGCGTTTTGCGTGGAATCAGCCGGTTCCGTCAGCGCTTGGCGGGTCGCGGTCCAGCCGGACGCGCGCATTTTCTCGTCATTGCCGATGACGCGATCGACCTCCGCCATGCCTGCGAAAGTCTTCGCTTCGGTTTGGGCGGCGCAGCCGGTGACCACGATCCGGGCGTCCGGCCGTTCGCGCTTGATGCGGCGAATGGACTGGCGGGCCTGGCGGGTTGCTTCGCTCGTCACCGCGCAGGTGTTGAAGATCACGGCGTCCTCAAGCCCTGACTCTCGGGCAAGACGGCCCATCACCTCAGATTCAAGGGTGTTCAGCCGACAGCCGAAGGTCACGACCTCAACGCCCACGGATCTCACTCCGCGGCGTCGGCAAAGAGGGAGGGGTCGAAGGTGCCGCGATGCTCAAGCTCGATCGGGCCGGTCATGATCACGTGATCGTCCTCGGTCCGCCAGTCGATGGTGAGATCGCCGCCGGGCAGCGAGATGCGCACCGTGCGGTTGGTCAGCCGCTTGCGGGCGCCTGCCACCGCAATGGCGCAAGCCGCTGAGCCGCAGGCCCGCGTGATGCCGACACCGCGTTCCCACACCCAGGCGATCACATGGTCGCGCGACTGGACGGCGGCGAGCGAGATATTGGCGCGCTCCGGAAAGATCGGGTGATTTTCGAGCATCGGGCCGATCTTTGGCAGGTCATAGGCCTTCACGTCGTCGACGAAGAAGATCGCATGGGGATTGCCCATATTGACCACCGCCGGCGAATGAAGAATCGGCGCGTCGATGGGGCCGATCTGTAATTCAATGGCGCGGGTGTCGGCAAAGCGCTCGGCCAGCGGGATTTCGTCCCAGCGCAGTCGTGGCGCGCCCATATCGACCGAAAAGGTGGTCGGCCCTAGGCGCCGGGCGGCGAGAAGGCCCGCATCGGTCTCGAAGGTGAGCGCCTGTCGGTCGGTGCCCTCCATGAGGAGCCAGGCCACACAGCGCGCGCCATTGCCGCAGGCGCCGGACCGGGAGCCGTCCGTATTGAAGATGCCGACATAGGCGGCGGTGCCGGCGGTGCGCGGGTCGTTCAACACCATCATCTGGTCGAAATGCGAGCCCGGTGCCCGAGCAATGGCGCGCGCGTCGGCAGCCGTCATCTGCGCAGCAGAACCGCGCAGATCGACCACAACAATTTCATTGCCGGCGCCGTTCATTTTCAGAAACGGTACATTGGCAAGCGCGCTCACGGGTGTCCTCATCCGATTTCCGCCGGAAACTGCAATTGTCGTGTCGCCGTCGCGGGGAAAGCCTCTATATCCTGAGAAGCCGATATGGTCCACGACCGGCCGGGATGCCAGCCCGGCCTTGCTGGAGGTCGCGATGATTTTTGCTCGTCGTCATTTGGTTTTGCGGGTTGCCTTCGCCCTTGCGCTGGTGGTGAGCGCGGCGGCTGCGAATGCTCAGG
>JBAWYY010000611.1:0-1763 GCA_037143285.1 Alphaproteobacteria bacterium
GCGACCTTCAAGTCGCCGATGATCTACAACCCCTATTTCCGCAGCATCGGGCTGAATGTAGCCGTCGTCCCCATGGGCGTGACGGCTGAGAACCGCGAGACGGGCCTTGGCGCCATCTTCCGCTTCACCAATGTGATGGGCGCGCTCATCACCATGCCGCATAAAGTGGCCGTGATGCCCATGCTTGATGAGGTCTCAACCACGGCCCAAGTGGCAGGCGCCTGTAACGCCGTGCTGATCCGCACCGATGGAACGCTTCTCGGCGATATGTTCGATGGCGAGGGTTTCGTATCAGGCATGCTCGCCAAGGGCCGGACCATTGCGGGGCAAAGCGCGCTTGTGTTCGCCCCCGGCGGTGTCGGCTCCGCCATTGCCGCGTCGCTTGCGAAGGCCGGTCCTGCCCGCATCGCGCTCTATGACGTGAACACGGCGGCGACCGAGGCGCTTGCCGGGCGGATCGTCAAACACTATCCCGCAACTAACGTGATGCTCGGGTCAAACGATCCCGCAGACCACGCCATCGTCGTCAATGCGAGCCCGCTTGGCATGGCAGCGGGTGACCCCATGCCCGTGGATGTCGGCCGGCTCCAGCCGTCCACCTTCGTTGGCGAGGTGGTTCTCGCGCAAGAAACGACCGCCTTTCTGGCGGCCGCTCAAGCGCGAGGCTGTTCCGTTCAGATCGGCCTGGACATGCTGTTCGAGCAGATCCCGGCCTATCTCACCTTCTTCGGACTGCCGACCACGACGCCGGAGACCTTGCGACGCTTGGCTGAACTTAGCCCCGACGCCAGATCATAACAGCGAGCGCCGGGAACCAGAGAAGGGCCAAGGGCACCACGATGCCTTGAAGGGCGCCGACCTCAGGCACAAACGTGCGCAAACAGGTCGCCACAAACAAGGCGCCGATCACGATGGCGGCCCGACCAAGCCAGGGGAAGGCAAGGCGGATGAGGATCAGGCCGGTGAGCACCAGCCAGACGCCGGAGACAAGCTGCACGCCGAGCAATTCACCGACCGCGCCGGCATAGCCATTGAGCGCCACATAGACGGTCTCGATCACCGCGCGATTGGCTTGGCTGGCTGACCCATGAAGCTGAGCGAGCGCCGGCATGGCGACAAGCCAACGGACGATGCCGAGCATCTTGAAGACTGCAGCAGCGGCCCCGCAAAAGGCGGCCGTATCAACCAGCGCACCGGAAACGCCGCGCTCGATGGCGTAGTTGCGCAGGCTGACTGCCAGCGGCAGCAGGGCGAGCGACACCAGAAGGTAAGCCCAATAGCCGATCTGAACCGCAAAGGCTTCGCGGGCAATCAGCGGCAGCGCTTCTGAGGCTGGGAGCCTGAGGCTCGCGGGCCAGCCAATGGCCTGGCCGAGCACGACCATGGGCACCAGGAACAGAGCTGTTTGCAGGACAGCGAGAGATACGAGGGGGAGATTGCGGGCGCGCGGGAGCGACGCCGCAGAGGGGGCTGCGGTCATGGCAGTGATCCTTTGAGGTGGGTTGAGGAGTTTTGGCGCCGGTCCCAGACGTGGGGCCGGCAGTGGGTTCACGCCGCGAGAGGTTGGGCCGCGTGCGCCACAATCGCCTGATCGCCGAGCGCTGCTGCAATCGCCTGATCGAGCGGCGTATGGGGTTCAGGGCCGATAAGGCGGGTGAGCTTGGTATTGTCGAGCTTGAGGGGATGCTTCCACAGCCACATCATCTCGATGAGTTCGCGCAGGAACGGCACGAAGGGCGCGCCGAGATAAACAGTGAACCAGG
>JBAWYY010000612.1:0-1759 GCA_037143285.1 Alphaproteobacteria bacterium
TTCGTATCTCCCAACCTGTTGGTGGATTATTTGGATTGTGTTTAAAAAATAAAAATCTCTGCTCGGGTGTTCTGTAGAGGTAAACACTATACTGTTGCAATTCAGGACCGCAGTCAGTCTTATTGCCACATGAGACAATGAGAAGAGTCAGGAGGATGCTGGGAAAAAATGAGCGGTTGATCATTTTTGTCATAGTTCCACGGGAGGCGATCCGGCGATTTTTATATCAACCGAGAATATCGATCCAGCAATGCATTGAGTAGTGGCAGATCGGGATATCCACGCATAGTGATCCACTGTCCGCCAGCGTAATTCAACAGGCCGACGCAACATTGGCGCCATGACACGGCGTCCGTTTTTATCACTCGCAAGCCTAGAGCCGAAAATTCCGCAACCAACCAGAAGCAGCTTTCCTCGCACAAGCGACGAATTTCGCAACTTTCGTCGACAGTAGTCCTGCTCGCCGGATGCGCCTAGACGCCAATCTCCATTGCAAACGCCGCTGCCGTCACGATGCGTGTCGTGCCATGGTGGCGCAGTGCCAGCAAATCGTCCTTGTCGCCGGTGACCAGCCGGTCGGCCGCACCCGCCTCGCACAAGGCGAGCAGGAAATCATCGCGTGGGTCGCGCGAACGTTGCACCTGTGGCAGTCGCGAGGGCATCTCGGCGAGCGCGGCGATCTGATTGACCAGCCGGCCGGCTTCCGATGGTCGAAGCAGCGCCCTGATCTTGTCGCGGCGGGTGACCGCGCTGAACTCTTCGATCTGGATCGGGTGGCTGACAAGCATGAACCTGCGGTCGAGCCAGGCGTCGACCAACTGTGCCGGTGTACCGGATGGAGACAACAGGCCGCTCAGCAGGATATTGGTGTCGAGGATGACCCGCACCGGCTATTGTCGCGCGTCGGCCCAGAATTCGGACCGTGCCACGCCGAGCTCGTCCGCCACCAGCCGCGCCACATCATCCGCGGCGATGCCGGCATTGCGGGCGCGGATGTCGCTGACCGTCTGGCGGAAAACCTCGCGGTTCACCGCCTCTTCGACGAATTTGGACAGGTCGCCCTTGCGGCCGCCGCGCGTCGCCAACAGGGTGCGCAGCGCCACGTCGGTTTCGCGTGAAATTTTCAGGCTCCAACGCGCCAGTTCACCCATGTCGTTCCCTTTCATGCGTCCAGACGCATATACGCCCATGCGGCGCCGATCGCAATCGAGCGACCCTCACCGCACGATCGGCGGCCCCTTGCTGCCCGACAGCGCCCGCGCCAGGGATTCGAGGCTGGCGCGCAGGTCGGGGTCGGCGATGTCGCGCAGGGTGGAGCGGGTTTCGGGGGTCAGTTCGGCGGGCGGGGCCGGGGGGGCGGCGCGCGGGCGAGCCTCGATATCGGCGTGGCGCAGGGTCAGCCGGGCGACGGCGGCATAGCCGAGCAGGCGGTTGACGCGCTCGATGACCTGCGGCTCGACATGGCGCAGCATCGGGGCGAGCGCGCCGGTCACCGCGACCTTCAGATTGCCATTGGCCTTTTCGCCGCGCGGAAAGCTCAGCGATTCCGGCCGGCTGTGGCGGGCATATTGGGCGCCGACGACCTCCTCCCAGCGCTCGACCAGCACGCTCTGCGTGAAGCCGAACTTGCGGAACGCCTGGCCGCCGATGGCCGGCACCAGATCGGCGACGGCGCGGGCGCGGCCGCTGCGCTGGGGAGGCGGCGCTGCATTTTCGGGTTTCCTGGCCATGGCGCTTTCATGCCATAGCGGCGGGGTGA
>JBAWYY010000613.1:0-1758 GCA_037143285.1 Alphaproteobacteria bacterium
TTCCGCATCGGCTTCACCCCGCGCGAAGGCCTCGTGCTGCATCAGCTCGGCTATCGCGACAAGGGCCGCGAGCGACCGATCATCTATCGCGCCAGCGTCACCGAAATGGTGGTGCCCTATGCCGATCCCACCGCCAACCACTTCTGGAAAAGCGCCTTTGATGCCGGCGAATATGGCCTGGGCAAGCTCGCCAATGCCCTCGAACTCGGCTGCGATTGCCTCGGCCTCATTCGCTATTTCGACGTCCCCTCGGCAGACGATTCCGGTGTGCCCTTCGTGATGAAGAACGCGGTCTGTATGCACGAAGAGGACTACGGTATCCTCTGGAAGCACTATGAATTCAGGAACGACACCTATGAGGTGCGCCGCTCGCGCCGCCTCGTGATCTCGTTCTTCGCGACCGTCGGCAATTACGACTACGGCTTCTATTGGTACCTCTATCAGGACGGCACGATCCAACTGGAGGCCAAACTCACCGGCATCATCCAGACTTCCGCCATCGCCCCCGGCAAAAGCTACCCTTGGGGCGGCATGGTGGATGAGGGGCTCGGCGGGCCAACCCACCAGCATTTCTTCAATGTGCGCCTGCACATGATGGTGGATGGTGAGAAGAACACCGTCACCGAGCAAGAATTCGTGCCGAGGCCCTGGGGCCGCGACAATCCCTATGGCAATGTCTTCGACACCCTCTCGCGCACGCTTGCCCGTGAGCGGGATGCGGCCCGCGAGGCCGATGGCCGCACCGGGCGCTATTGGAAGATCGTCAATCGAGCGGCACGCAATTCCGTCGGCAATCCCACCGGCTATAAGCTCATCGTCCAGCCGAGCCCCTTGATGCTGGCGCAAGAGGGCTCTTTCGTGCGGGAGCGCGGCGGCTTTGCCACCAAGCACGTCTGGGTGACGAAATTTGACCCGAACGAAAAATATGCGAGCGGCGACTATCCGAACCAGCATGCCGGCGGCGATGGCCTGCCGCGCTATATCGCTGGGAATCGCGCCATCGAAGACGAGGACATCGTGGTCTGGCACTCCTTCGGCCATACCCATGTCTGCAAGCCCGAGGATTTTCCTGTTATGCCGGTGGAATACGCGGGCTTCATGCTGAAACCCAACGGCTTCTTTTCGGAAAACCCCGCCATGGATCTGCCGGCGGATAAGAATGGCGCCAGCGTCGATGGTCGCGATGGCTCTTGCTGCGCGTGACCCGCTGATGGCTGCTGACATCCTCGGGCCCGATTTCGTCGCGCGCCGCATCGCCCTTAGAGCCGATGGCGAGGGGGAGGTGGTGGCGACCCTCGTCCATACCGCGGGCGCGCCGCGCCATCGCCGCGCGGTGCTCTATGTTCATGGCTTCGTGGACTATTTCTTCCAGACCCATATGGCCGAGGAATGGGACGCGCGGGGCTATGATTTCTATGCCCTGGACCTCCGAAAATACGGCCGCTCGCTCCTGCCGCATCAGACGCCGAATTTTTGCCGCGACCTCGCGGATTATGACGAGGAACTGGATGAGGCGGCCCGCATCATCCGCGCAGAGCATAACCACCAGACCCTCGTGGTGATGGGGCATTCGACCGGCGGCCTCGTGACGAGCCTGTGGGTCGCGCGCCGCCCGGGCCTTGCCCAGGCCCTCGTCCTCAACAGCCCCTGGCTTGACCTTGCCGGCACCTGGTTTCGGCGCGTGGTGATGACCGCGATGGTCGATATGGTCGGTGCGGTCTCGCCCATGGCGATGGTGATGGAGAAGCTCCCGGACCC
>JBAWYY010000614.1:0-1756 GCA_037143285.1 Alphaproteobacteria bacterium
GCCATGGTCGCCGGCATGGGCGCGACGTTGTCGGGTCTCTTGGGCCTCGCATTTGCGGCGAATTACGGCATGGTGCTGGTGTCGGCGGCGCTGGTGGGGCTCGGCTCGGCGGTGTTCCACCCCGAGGCGACCCGCATGGCGCGCCATGCTTCGGCCGGCCAACAAGGGCTCGCCCAGGGCATTTTCCAGATCGGCGGCCATGTGGGCTATGCGATAGGTCCGCTGCTCGCTGCCGCCATCGTCGTGCCGCGCGGACAAACGAGCCTTGCCTTCTTTTCCGTGATTGCCTTCGTCGCCATGGCGCTGATGACCTGGACGTGCCGGCGCTATATCGCGCTGCGACGCGAACAGGCCGCCGCCGCGAAGGGCAAGCCGCTGGTGGAGGCCCAAGGGCCGAAGCTCACGCGCGCCCATATCGCCTTCGTCATGGCGATCCTCATCGTGCTTTTGTTCTCGAAGAACGCCTATTCTTCGTCCTTCACCTCCTATTACACCTTCTATCTGATCGAGCGGTTCAACATCTCGGTTCAGGCGTCCCAGATCATGCTGTTCATCTATCTGATGGTCAGCGCCTTCGGCGTGATCATCGGCGGCATGGTGGGCGACCGCATCGGGCGCGACCGGGTGATCTGGGTCTCCATTGTGGGTGCGCTGCCCTTCACGCTGGCGCTGCCCTATGCCGACCTGTTCTGGACCGCGATCTTGACCGTGATCATCAGCCTGATCATGGCGAGCGCCTTTTCCTCCATCCTGATCTACGCCATCGACCTCGTGCCCCATCGCGTGGGCCTCGTGGGCGGCCTGTTCTATGGGCTCGCCTTCGGGCTTGGCGGCCTCGCTGCGGCGGCCTTGGGGCTGGTTGCCGACCGCATCGGCATCATCCAGGTCTTCAATATCTGCGCTTTCCTGCCAGCGTTTGGGCTGCTGGCCATCTTCCTGCCGCGCGCGAAACCTGCATCTTAAGGCGATGGCGTTTCGCCCGGCAAAAGCCCATCTCGATCTCGGCCCGGGCTTTTTCGACGAGGTAGCACCCGCCCGCTTTCCGGCTCATGTCACGCGTTACCGTAACGGCAGATGGGCTGAGGTGGTGGGCCTCGGGCACCTCTCCGATGAGGCCTGGACAGACCATTTCAGCCGCTTTCAGCCCCTTGCCGGATCGCTACCGACGCCAATTGCGCTCCGCTATCACGGCCATCAGTTCCAGTCCTATAATCCCGATATCGGCGACGGCCGGGGCTTCCTCTTCGCCCAATGCCATGACGAGACGGGCCGCCTTCTCGACTTCGGCACCAAGGGCTCCGGCCAGACGCCCTATTCGCGCTTCGGCGATGGGCGTCTGACGCTCAAAGGCGGCGTGCGTGAAGTACTGGCGACCACGCTCTTGGAAGCGCTCGGCGTCTATACCTCAAAAAGCTTTTCGCTGATTGAGACGGGCGAAGCACTCACACGGGGCGACGAGCCCTCGCCGACGCGCTCCAGCGTGCTGGTGCGCCTCTCCCACTCCCATATTCGCTTTGGCAGCTTCCAGCGCCTGCTCGCCGAGAACGACGCCGTAGGGATCGCCAGGCTTGTGGCCCATTCGACCCGCCACCTGCACCCCCATGCGGTCCGCGAGGACCCGGCGGAAGAGGCCGCGGCGCTGCTTGCCGCCAGCGCCACGGCAGCGGGCGCCATGGTGGCGGAATGGATGGCGGCGGGTTTCGTCCACGGCGTGCTCAACACTGACAATATGGTGGTCACCGGCGAGAGCTTCGAC
>JBAWYY010000615.1:0-1748 GCA_037143285.1 Alphaproteobacteria bacterium
GCTCGGCGCCCTGCGTGTTGATCTCTTCGCCGCGCCGCAGGGCCTCGCGGGCCAACTGCTCGTCGAAGCGGGCAGCGCCAAAGCTGCGCTTGCCCAAATCGATCAGGCTGGTCGCAGCTCTTTGGGCCGCCGCCTCATCCACATTGAAATGGGGGGCACAGGCCGCCACCACCCGCTCGAACAGGCTCGCCGAGCGGGCGAGCGTCTCAGCACTCAGCCCCTGCGCATGAGCAGGCGCGATACAGAGGGTCACGCCCGCCGCAAGAGCCGCCACCCGAGCCAAGCGGGCGGGGCGATCTGTGAAAGGCCCCCCTCGCCATCGCGGTTGGACGCAGCGAGACATGACGCGTCAGCTTTCGCGGCCGTCGGTCAGCACGATCCGGACGAGATCGGCGGCGTTCTTCGCCCCAAGCTTTTCCATGATCCGTGCGCGATGCACTTCGATCGTCCGGGGCGAAATGCCGAGATGGCGCCCGGCCTCCTTGTTCGAGGCCCCCGACGCGATTTCGCCCAGCACTTCCCGCTCGCGCGGGGTGAGGTGCTCGGTGCCGGGGAACGAGAGGTTCATCCGCGCCGTCGTCGTATGGCTCTTACGTCGTTCGGCCGAATCAATTGCCGCCCGCACACGGGATACGACCGTATCCGCGTCGAAGGGTTTCTCGATGAAGTCGAGCGCGCCATGCTTGATCGCGTCCACCGCCATGGGAATGTCGCCCTGGCCGGAAATGATGAAGATCGGTGCCGGATAGTGCTGAGCGTTCAGTTCCCGCAGGATGTCCAACCCGGATCGGCCGGGCATGTGAACATCGAGGACCACGCAGGCCGGCTCCAAAGACCTGGAAGCGGCGATAAACGACGCCCCATCCGCAAATCCGGAGACATTATAGCCTTCAATCTGAAACACGACGCTGAGTGCGTCGCGGACTGCTGGATCGTCATCGACGATAAAAATATGCTTGGCACCGCTCATGCCCATTCCTTATTCCGGACGGGAACCCGTTACATCATGCCCGCGCTGTCTTGTCGGGTTCATGGACTGAGGGATCCGGCAACTCAAGCGTGAAGCTTGCGCCTTTTCCTTTACCACCGGGATCGACCGTAAGGTCGCCCCCATGATTCTGAGCAATCGTGCGTGAAATTGCCAGCCCAAGCCCCAATCCGGTCCTTTTCGAACTGGAAAAGGCCTTAAAAAGGTTTGGAATGGCGTCAGCAGGAACACCCGGACCATTGTCTGTCACTGTGAGGCGCACCGTTGCGCCGTGGGAGAGAGTGGAAATGCGTATTACAGGTTCCGGTGTGGATTTAACAGCCTCAAGCGCATTGCGGACCAAGTTCACCACAATTTGTTGAATCTGGATTGTGTCCACCATGACGGTGGGTGAGGGCTCGGCAAGTCGGCGCTGGACCTGCGTGCCACGGCGGTAGCCGAGGAGCGTCAGTTCGACCGCATCGTCCACCAGCGGGTTCAGTTCCACCAGCCGGCGCTCGGGCTCGCGCTTCTCGACGAATTGGCGCATGCGCTGGATGATGTTGCCGGCGCGCTCGGCTTCGCGCACGGCCTTGTCCAGGATCGGCTTGATGGAGGTTTCAAACTCCACGGGCCGCCCAGTTTCGGCCGCTCGCGAATGGGCGCGCCCCACCGCCTGCAGATAAAGCATCACCGCCGTCAAAGGCTGGTTCAGCTCATGGGCAAGCGCGGCTCCCCTCTCGTCCATCGCCGACACGCGCGCCATGTGCAGGAGGTCAGT
>JBAWYY010000616.1:0-1716 GCA_037143285.1 Alphaproteobacteria bacterium
GCACCACCACCTGGCGAAGCACCAGTTTTTCGCCGGGCTCAAGGCGGACGACCGCCCGCCCATTGGGGCTGTCCACGAGGCTTGCCCCCTCAGGCGCCACTTCAAGCGGGAAATGCCGGCAGGGATCGACAGCCGGCTCCACCGCCGGCTGCGGCGCGACGATGATCGGCACGGTGCGGACCGTACGCGGCGCCTCCGCGCCGGTCGGCGGCAGGCTGTCGCGGGTCTCGACCGAATTCATCGAGGTCACGACCACCAGACCGAGCGCGATTGCGGCCGCCAGCACCAGAGCAACCAGCAGCCATTTCAGCCGCCCCGGCCCGTGATCCGGCACTTTCACCGCCGCGCCCTGGCTCTCGGTCACCTCATGGGCGAGCGCCGCAAGCGCTGCCAAATGGCCGATCTGCGCATCGAAAGTATCGTACCAGGCGTCGAAATCGAGCGGCTCCAATTCGCGCGTGCGATAGCTTCGGTCGATGCCGTCGAGCTTCGCGCGCAGGTCGATATGGGGGCCGGTGGCGGGCGCCCCGAGATCGGTGCCGAGCCGTGCAATGCTCAGCGCCAGATCGTTCTCCGACTTGGCAATCACGCCACGGAGTGCGGCCAGCGTGTCGTTATTGGTCCGCGCGGCGAGGTTTTTCAGCGCCTCCGCCGGATTATCGGCGAGCCTCAAGCGCTGCGCATCAAGCCGCAGGGCCTCTTCAATGGTCGGCGCCGGCCGTTCCAGCCCCTTCGTCTGGGGGCCATAGGCATCCAGCACGTGGTAGCGATACCGATAGGCTGAGACGAGCGGCGAAACATCCAAGGTCTGTTAGTCCACTAGAAATGGCGAAAGCCACTCTTCATTTCGGCGCCATGCGGATCGCGCCATCGAGGCGGATCGCAAAGCCATTCAGCATGTCATTGTCGATGATCGATTCGACAAGTTTTGCATATTCCGATGGCTTGCCAAGTCGGGACGGGAAAGGAACCTGTGATTCAAGGGATGCGCGCATCTCCGGCGACACCGTATCGAACAGCGGCGTGTGGAACAGGCCGGGCATGATCGTCATGACGCGGATACCTTCGCGCGCGAGATCACGCGCCACCGGCAAGGTGAGGCCGACAACGCCGCCCTTGGACGAGGCATAGGCCGCCTGGCCGATTTGCCCGTCCTCGGCCGCGACCGAGGCGGTGTTCACGATCACGCCGCGCCCGCCATCCTCGGTGATCGGATCGAGGCTCGCCATGCCCGCTGCCGATTTGGCAATCATCATGAAGGTGCCGATCAGGTTGATCTGGATGACCTTGGTGTAGAAGGCCATGTCATGGGCGATGATGGCGCCGGTCGTGCGGTCCCGCGAGATCGTCTTGCGGGCAGGGCCGATGCCGGCGCAATTCACCAGGATGCGCTCGAAGCCGTGCGCTGCGCGAGCAACCGCAAAGCCCGCATCGACGGAAGCCTCATTCGACACGTCCACCTGCGCGAAGACGCCGCCGATCTCGGCTGCGACCTTCGTGCCGCGCTCCACATTCATGTCGAAGATCGCAACCTTCGCACCCTTGGCGGTGAGATGGCGGGCGGTTGCCTCGCCCAATCCCGATGCCGCCCCGGTCACAATGGCCGCTGTGTCCTGCCCGATCCGCATGTCGTTTCCCCGTTGCATTTCTTGTGTTGCAACGGGTTTAGGCGAAACGGAGGCAGGACGTAAAGGCGTGACCGTTCAGGCCTCACTC
>JBAWYY010000617.1:0-1710 GCA_037143285.1 Alphaproteobacteria bacterium
ACGACCAGATCCTCGGCATGAACCAATATATCCGGGGGATCGAGGGGTCTGTTCCCGGCCCGAAGTAAGGTCGAGCTTTACAAGCTAATGGCTGAAACAAAAAAGCTGCGCTCTCACCGGAGCGCAGCTTTTCATTTGCCGGCTTATATGGCGCTCAAACCGCCATCAACCACCAACGCATGGCCGGTCATGAAGCTGTTCTCCGCCGAGCAGAGGAACAGCATGCCCTCCACGATCTCGGCCGCCGTGCCGGCCCGCCGCATGGGCACAGTCTGGACGAGACGGTTCAGCGCTTCGTCGCGCGGACCATGCATGCTGTCCAACGACCCCGTGAGCATGGGCGTTTCGGCAAAGGCCGGGCAAATGGCATTGACCCGAATATTGCGCTTGGCGTTCTCGGCAGCCGCCGTCTTGGTGAGCCCGATCACCGCATGTTTTGACGCGCCATAAGCGCCAAGCAGCGGCGCCCCCAGCACGCCTGCGACGGACGCCGTGTTCAAGATGATGCCGCCGCCCTGCTTTTCCATGACAGGGATTTGGGCCTTCATGCCGTGGAACACGCCCATCACATTGACGTCGAACATCAACCGCATCAGCGCGCCGTCGGTATCGGCGAGCTTCTTTGAGGCATGCGCGATGCCGGCATTGTTGAGCGCGATATCAAGCCGCCCGAACTTCGCGACGCCCGCGTCCACCAGCGCCTTCACGGCTGCTTCCTTGGTCACATCGGTGCGCTTGGCGATCACCTTGCCGCGCTGTTTGCGCACCAGCGCCACGGTCTCCTTCAAGCCGGCAGCATTGATATCGCCGAGCACGAGGAGTGCGCCCTCGGCCGCGAAGCGCTCGGCCGCCAAGCGTCCAAAGCCTGAGGCCGCACCCGTAATCAAAACAACTTTGCCGGCAAATCGCTTGGTCTTCACGTCTGATCCTTTTCGATAATGTCTTTGGCCATGGCCGCAAGGAGCGGCACATTGCGGCGCATGGAGAGTGCCCGCTCGGGGTTCGAGGCATTGCCCGAGAGCGCCCGCTTCACCACGCCTTGCAAAATGGCGCCGAGGCGAAACAGCGAGAAGGCAAGGTAGAAGGTCCAGTGAGCGCGGGGGTCATGGCCCGTGCGCTCTGCATAGCGAGCAACATAGGCCTCTTCGGTGGGAATGCCGGTCGCCGCACGGTCGATGCCGGCAAGGCCGCGCATATTGCCCACATTGGGCAGCCGCCATTGCATGCATTGATAGGCGAGATCGGCGAAGGGGTGGCCGGTGGTCGAAAGCTCCCAATCCAAAATCGCGAGAAGCTCCACCCGATCCGCGGCGAAGATCATATTGTCGATGCGGTAATCGCCATGGACGAGGCTTGCGAGCCCGTCATCGGGCGGCAGCGCCCGTTCAAGCCAAGCGATCAGGTTGTTCATATCCTCGATCACGTCGGTCTCAGACGCCCGATATTGCTCGGTCCAGCGCGCAAGCTGGCGGGCGAAATAATTGCCGGGCTTGCCGAAATCGGCGAGCCCCACCTTGGCGGGGTCAACCCGGTGAAGGGCCGCAAGCGCCGCATTCATCGCGTCATAGACCGCCGCGCGATCCTCGCGCGAGAGATCCGGCAGCGCCGGGTCCCAGAAGATACGGCCCTCGACAAAGCCCATCACATAGAAGGATGTGCCGATCACGCTGTCGTCTTCGCAGAGAAGATGCATGGGCGGCACGGGAACGC
>JBAWYY010000618.1:0-1701 GCA_037143285.1 Alphaproteobacteria bacterium
CGGCGCGCCTTCAACGCGCCGCCATAGGCCCCCGCGACGCCAGTTAATTTTCGCCTGACTGCAGCATTCTTATGTTGAGGTGGACTTTACCTCAGTCCCAAGCGCCCTACTTACCAAGTCTAGGCAAAGACGCGTTGGATCGTCGGCCAGAATACACCGGTCTCGAAGCAGACAACTACCTCAGTTTTCACTTGTGAAATTTTGGGGAAGGTCAGCTTTATCGCGCCTATTAAAGGGGCGCGGTCCGGCATGAACCAATCATCAATCTCGGAAGAAACCAGGGCCTGACGCGTCATGCGCGTTCTCGGCTCAACCCTTGGAAACCCTACAGAAGGCTATCGTCATGAAGCGTCGTCAATTTCTCAAAGGGGCCGCGTTTGTAGGCGCTGGGGCAGCAGCCTCGGCTTCGCTCGCCTCCCCTGCCATCTCACAGGGCCTGATCGAGTGGCGCCTTGTTCACTCCTGGCCGAAGGGCCTGCCGGGCGCCGGCACCGGTGTTGACCGGCTCGCCGCGCAGATTCAGGACATGTCCGGCGGTCGTCTGCGCCTGCGCGTGTTCGCGGCTGGCGAGCTTGTCCCAGCGCTGCGCTGCATGGACGCCGTTATGGACGGCACCGCCGAGATGGGTCACGACGCCTCATTCTACCACGCTGACAAGCATCCGGCTTTCTAGCTCTTCTTTCCGGTGCCCTTCGGCATGACAGCGGATGAGCAGGCGGCCTGGATCTACCATGGTGGTGGTGATGCCCTCTGGCAGGAACTGAACGCTCGCTTCGGCATCGTCTCCTTTGCGGCCGGTCAGACCGCCTGCCAGTCTTTCGGCTGGTTCAAGAAAGAACTGACCTCGATGAACGACTTCAAGGGCCTCAAGATGCGCATCCCCGGGCTTGGCGGTGAGCTTTTGAAGCGCGTGGGCGGCTCCGCTGTCCTCTTGCCCGCTGGCGAAATCTTTGCGGCCCTACAGTCCGGCGCTATCGATGCGGCAGAGTTCATCGGCCCGCTCAACGACCTTGCTCTGGGCTTCCACCAAGTTGCCAAGATCTCCTACGGCCCAGGCGTTCAAGAGCCTGGGGGCATGTTCCAGATGATGGTCAACAAGGCCAAGTATGACGGCTTGCCGCGCGATCTGCAGCTGATCATCAAGGTTGCCTGCGAACGCATGCACCAGGACATGAAGGTTGACTACGATTTCGGTTCTGGCCGCACGATGGAAGTGCTGCGCACCCAGCATCAGGTGCGTTTCCTGCGCTTGCCTAACGACGTGCTCACCGGGCTCGGCAATGCTTCAGGCGAAATGGTGCAGGAGATGATCGACAAGGGCGACGACTATATGAAGCGAGTTTGGCGCTCCTATCTCGCCAGCCGTGACAATACCATGCGCCACCTGCGCTTTAACGAGCAAGCCTTCCTCAACGCTCGCACGCTGCAGTTTAAGTTCCCGACATCGGCGTGAACTTGGTTTGTTGAGGCAGTTTAAGCCTCGCTCGGAAGAAGACCGCGCGGCTCACTGGCCGCGCGGTTTAGCTTGCTTCACGCAAGACGAGCAAGACGTTGCCGCTAGGCAAACCAAAAAGGTCTCGGAGTCGGTTCGAGTGAGCGGTTTTAGCCGACCCGGCGGTCCGCCTAGATCGGCTTCAATCCGAAGGCGTGGGTCATATGGCGCCACGCTGCTGGCGCAGGGGCGCCATCGGGATAGTGGCC
>JBAWYY010000619.1:0-1688 GCA_037143285.1 Alphaproteobacteria bacterium
CCGGTGAACCCTTTCCAATGCTCGATGGCCGTTTCGATCGGCGCCAGCGCGCGCGAGGTCAGGATCGAGGCCGCAATCATCGCCCCGCCGGAAACCTCATGCTGGATCGCCAGATAGGCGCCGAGGCCAAGAACGGCTGACTGCAGCATGACGCGCACCATGCGCGCGATCGCGCCAAGGCCGGACTGGATATCGCTCAGTGCCAGCACATTGCTGCGGAAGGACTCGCTGATCCCGATCCAGCGCTTCACCACCGCCGACCGCATGCCGAGCACATCGACCACTTCGGCATGCCGCCGGGCGGCATCGGCATAGACACCGCGCCGCGTCGCACTGGCCGAGGCCGATTTGCTCGGCTCCCCCGTGCGCTGCTCTGTCACGAAGGTCAGCGCGATCAGGAGAATGCCGCCAACAAGGGCGAACCAGCCGAGCCAGGGATGCAGCAGAAAGCAGCCGGCCATGAAGATCGGCGTGAAGGGCATGTCGAACAGGGCGGTGGGTCCGGCGCCGCCAAGAAAGGCGCGCAGCGTGTCCGTGTCGCTGACCGGCTGCATGGCCTCCGCAGGCGAAGCCCCGCGCAGCGGCAGCAAGGTGGCCGCGCGGAAGGCCAGCGGCGAAAGGGCATCATCGATCAGCGCGCCGATGCGGCTGAGGATGCGCACCCGAAAGCCGTCCAGCGCGCCCTGCAGGCAGAAGGCGGCGATGGCCAGAAGCGTCAGGGCCACCAGGGTCTCGACACTGCGGCTCGACAACACGCGATCATAGATCTGCAGCATGTAGATCGAGCCGGTGAGCATCAGGAGGTTGATGAACGCCGAGAACACGCCGACCGACAGGAAATTGGGAATCTGCCGCTTCAAGGCGCTGTGGACAGGGTTCTTATCCAATTGCCGCTCCAGTCGTCGGGGCGACGTCATCCTGGTGACCGCGCCCTGTCAGCGGATCGCTGGACGCCTGTACGGCCGGAAAGGATGCAGACACGGGATACGCCATAGGCAGATCCTTACATCCCGCTCAATGTCAGTAAGATGTCACAATATGTTTTCTTTGCAGGCAGAGTCTCGCGCGGCGACGGACAATCGTGTGGCAAGTCCGGAGCGTGCGACCAATCGTCTGATCACGTTGCGTAAACACAGATGGGATCCGTAATTCGATACATAGACTCGGAAAGTTTCATTCAAGACTCATTGTTCTTGCGCCCTTCATGGGCCTGTCATTTTTACACTTTATCAATCAATCCGACATTTGAAACAGCTGGCTGAAACATCAATCGAGGATTGAGAACTTAGCCGGCTGATCTCAAAGAGCGTCGCTTTTTCTCCTTTGCGCGTCGGGGACCGTCATGGCCAATTTTTCGCTTCAGATCCTGCACATGTACGGCGAAAGCGGCATTCTCGCCGTCGACACCGCCCCGAAGCTCGCGGCGCTCGTCGACAAGTTTGACGATACGCCCAACACCGTTGTGATCGCCGAAGGCGACACCTGGATCCCTGGCCCCTTCCTCGTCGGCGGTGCTGACCCGTCGCTTAACCCTGTGCCGGGTATCGGAACCACCGCACTCGGACGCCCCGACATCGCGATCCTGAACGCTTTGGGCACCACGGTTTCTGCTCTTGGCAACCACGAATTCGATCTCGGCTCTCCGGTTGTTTCGGCCGCGATCGCCGAATCCGGTTCGGGCAATTCCA
>JBAWYY010000620.1:0-1683 GCA_037143285.1 Alphaproteobacteria bacterium
GTGAGCTTCCGGCGGTCGCGCGTGTCGGACGCAGCGCTGATGACGCCTGCCGTCTCGAATGGGGCGGCGGCGCCGACGACACAGCCCAAATCCCCGATACCATCAGGCCAATCCAACGCGCTGACGGTCAGGATCGACTGGGAGGCGCACGGGCGGATCAATAAGGGCTTAGATGGGCAATTTCGGTTCCCGTCCTTGCCCGAGAGCGCTGGCCTCATGCGTTTCCGCCTTAAGCTCCCGCAAGGATCGGCCACGATTGTGGTCGAGGCGGCCTCACTTCAGGGTGCGGCGACGCGCTATGGACGCGGTATCGCGTTGAATGGGATCGTCTTGAGCGAGGCAACGGATGTCGAACTCGATATTGCCGGGAACCGCGCGGTGTGGCTGGTGAGCGAGGGACGTGGCAGAGCTGTCGACCTTACGGACGATGGCTTGCGCAAATTCGCGCGGCAGGCTGCCCAATTATCGGCGGATGCGGCAGCAAGGCGTGCGGCCTCGCCACCCGCCGCTTGACCGGGCCCCATTCGCGGCGTCCCCTTTGCGAAGCGCCAAAATCCGGGAGCCCGCCTCATGTCTCACCTTGCAATCTTGACCGACGACGCCCTGTCGCCGGAGGCCGCAGCGGTCTTCGCCGATATTCGCGCGACCCGGAAAACCGATTTCGTCAATAATTTTTGGCGCGTTCTGGCCCATGACCCCGCGACGCTGAAACGCACCTGGGAGGGTGTGAAACAGGTGATGGCGCCGGGCGCGCTCGATCCCCTGACCAAGGAGCTGATCTACATTGCCGTGTCGGCCACCAATGGCTGCGACTATTGCATTCGGTCCCACGGCGCAGGTGCTAGAGCCAAGGGCATGACAGACGCCCAGTTCATGGAGCTTATGGCCGTGGTCGGCATGGCGAACCAGACCAATGCGCTGGCGCAGGGGCTTCAGGTGCCGGTGGACGCAGCCTTCACAACGCAAGCCTAGCCCTGACTTGCCCGCTCAGTGGGGCTCGGTTAAGCCGACATCGCGATGCCAGATACGTTCTCCCGCTATTCAGCCCTCGTTGCCTCCGGCGCGATCGAGTTTGACGACGCTCAGGCCTCCGTTGCGAGGGCCTTGGGTGCGCTCAATGATGTGTTGGGCGAACGGCAGATGGCGCGCAAATCCTCAGCGCTCGGCTGGCTTCTCGGGCGGGGCAAGCCGATCATGCCGCCGCGCGGGCTCTATATTTGGGGCGATGTGGGCCGTGGCAAAACCATGCTCATGGACCTGTTCATGGCGGGCAGCCCCGTGCGGGCAAAACGCCGCGCTCACTTCCACGAGTTCATGGCCGATGTGCATAAGCGCATCCACGCGCGCCGCGAGGAGATCAAGGCGCATCCCAAGCCCTCTCGCGGCGATGAGGTCATCGGGCCGGTGGCCGAGGACCTAGCCAATGAAGCGACGCTTCTGTGCTTTGACGAGTTCTCGGTGACCAACATCGCCGATGCGATGATCCTCGGCCGCCTGTTTGAGAAGCTCTTCGAGCTCGGCGTCGTGGTGGTGGCCACCAGTAATGTGGAGCCGAAGCGGCTCTATGAGGGCGGTCTAAGCCGCGACCTGTTCCTGCCCTTCATCGATATGCTTCAGGAGCGCCTCGAGGTGTTGAAGCTGGAAGCACGAACCGACTTCCGGCTGGAGAAGCTGTCGGGGCAG
>JBAWYY010000621.1:0-1670 GCA_037143285.1 Alphaproteobacteria bacterium
CAATTGGCCGATGCGGCGCAGAAAATCGGCGAAGTGGTCGATCTCATCCGCGCCATCGCTGAACAGACCAACCTCCTCGCGCTCAACGCCACTATTGAGGCCGCGCGCGCCGGCGAAGCGGGTAAGGGCTTCGCGGTTGTCGCCTCGGAGGTAAAGAACCTCGCGTCGCAAACCGCCCGCGCGACTGAGGAAATCGCCGGCCAAGTGTCGGGCATTCAATCGTCAACGGCCGGCGCCGTCGATGCGATCAAGGCGATTGCCGGCACCATGAGCGAGATCAACGGCGTCACCGCCGCGATCGCCGCCGCAGTCGAAGAGCAGGGCGCCGCTACCGCCGAGATCTCGCGCAACGTGCAGATGGCCGCCGTCGGCACCGAGCAGCTCGCCCATAACGTGGTGGGCGTCACTGGCTCGATCACCGAGACCTCTCAGCAGTCGGGCTTTGTGCTCACCGCATCGAACGATCTCGCGGAAGCGTCCGAGCGGCTGTCCAAGTCGGTCGATCACTTCCTCCAGGGCGTTGCGGCGGCTTAAGGCGCAAAGCCAACCACGGCCTTCATTCAAACGCTGCCGGGGATGATCCCCTCCGGCAGCGTTGCCACATGGGCCGCAATCGCGCCGGCCGTTGTCACATAGATCTCGTTGCGCTTCGCCACGATATGAGCGAGCGCCCGCTTCAGATGCCGCAAGCGATAGGGCTGGCCCATCAAATAGGGATGGAGCGCAATGCCCATCACCAAGGGGCCTGAGGCGGCCTGCTCCAGCATCTCATCGAAATTGTCGACGATCATATCGGCAAAGGCGTCAGCACCGATCTTGCGACCGACGATCATCGGGATATCGTTGAGTTCTTGCGGGTAGGGAACCGCGAGGATGCGCCCGGTGCGGGTCTTAAACCAGATCGGCTGGTCGTCCATGCACCAGTCGAGCATATAGGTGTAGCCCGCTTCGTGCAGAAGGTCCGGCGTCACCCGCGACTGGGAAATCCATGGCCCGAGCCACCCTTTCGGCCGACGCCCGTCGAATTGTTCCAGCATGCCGGTCGATTGCGCGATTAGGGCTCGCTCATCGTCCTCGGCCAAGATGCCCTGGCGCTCCGCATTGGTGCGGCCGTGACCGACGAGTTCATCGCCCCGCGCGCGGTGGGCGTGAAGAAGCTCCGGCGCATAATCGACCATCGCGGAATTGGCGAGCACTGAGGCGGGTAAGCTCAAGCCATCAAAGGCCTCAAGCATGCGCCATGCGCCTACGCGGTTGCCGTAATCACGCCACGCATAGTTCAGCACATCGGGCTGGGGACCGCCGGGAGCGAGTTCGGCACCGAGCCCCTCGCCAAAGGCGAAATGCTCGAGGTTGACGCCGAGGTAGACGGCGAGCCTTCGACCATTGGGCCAGTCATAAAGGGGGCGACCACGGATGGGCGAGTAGTCATAACGGCCGTGGGTAGGAAGCATCGTCAAGCACCAAGGTTTTCGGTTACCGGTCGTCTTACAGCGGCAAAAACACTAGCCTTAATAGGGTACCGCTGCCCGAGAGAAAGGCCTCATTTCCACATTATGCGAAATTTATATGTGGAATAAAAATTTATCCTGATACAAAAATACACACAAATAGTCAGGAACCCTCCCGATTCGCGGCGTTAACGAATCGGTCATTCCTTGGATCCGCAC
>JBAWYY010000622.1:0-1659 GCA_037143285.1 Alphaproteobacteria bacterium
CTCCGCCGCGGAAGTCGTGGGTTGCGACGCTTCCCACCGCGACCTTGGAGCCTGACGGGAGCGATTTCAACTCGACGGGCTTGGTGATCCTGCCAGCGAGCATGACCTTGTTCATTGCGCCTCCTGATGCGGCAGCGGCCCGAGTCACGCGACCCGCAGGAGCCGAACGCCTGCTCTGGCACCCTCCCACCGTGCGCATACTGCGGGCGTATCGCGCTGGCGTCGCGCTCTTCTGCGACAATCGCCCACGATGCGGTACTACCTAACAACGGCCATCGCGTATGCCAATAACAAGCCTGGCCTGCACACGCTCTATGAGGTGATCGGCGCCGATGCCATCGCCCGCTGGCGCCGCATGCGCGGTGACGAGGTCCGCTTCCTAACGGGTACCGACGAGTACTCGGTCAACATCGCCGCCCGCGCCGCAGAGGAGGGGATGAGCCCCAAGGACTTCGTTGACGCAAAGGTTGCCCTCTTCCAGGCAAGTGAGGCGATGCTCCTTATCAGCCCCGACCGATTCATTCGCACCACCGACGCCGATCACACCCTTGCGGCACAGGAGATGGTTCGACGCTCATTTGCAGCTGGAGACATCTACGTCGGGAGCTACGAAGGCTGGTACTGCCCCAATGAAGGGTTCCGCAACGCCGACGACGTCGTGAAAGAGGGCGACAAAACCGTCTGCCCGAACCATCCCGGAATCGCGCTGCAGTGGCTTACCGAGCGCAACTGGTTCTTCAAACTGAGTGCTTACCAGGAGCGCCTCGAGGCTTGGCTGACACAGGATCCATCGCCCGTGCAGCCCGAATACCGTCGCAACGAGATGCTCGGCTTTGTGCGCCAGGGGCTGGAAGATTTCTCGATTAGCCGTGAAGGAGCGTCGTGGGGAATCCCATTCCCGATCCGCGAAGACGGCAGCAGCGCGCTGACGGCAACAGGCGAAGGCGACCCGAAGGCGGGGACTATCTACGTCTGGTACGACGCACTGATCAACTACCTCACCGGCGCCGGCTTCCCAGCCGAGCCTGCCGGTGCGCCATGGTGGCCGGCCGACCTGCACATCATCGGCAAGGACATCAATCGATTCCACTCCGTTTTCTGGCCAGCGATGCTCTGGAGCGCCGGACTTGAGGCGCCGAAGAAGATCTGGGTGCACGGATGGCTCCTCTCCAGCGGTGAGCGCATGAGCAAGAGCCGCGGCAATTTTCTCGACCCAGATGATGCGGTTGCCGCGCTCGGCGCCGACGGTGCACGCTTCGTAGCGCTGCGTGAGGTGCCATTCGATCGCGACGGCGATGTGAGCTGGGACTCCATCATTCGCCGCTACAACTCCGAACTCGCCAATGACTTCGGCAACCTGGTGAACCGCGCAACAACGCTGGCGAGCCGCGCCTTCGCCGAAGGACCGCTTCCGCGAGCGGCCGGCGACTCTCTCCTCGGCGCCGCCTGGGAAGAGACACGTCGTGAGGCGATTGCAGCCCTCGAGCGCAATGCGCTGCATGAGTGGCTCGGTGCGCTCTGGGGATTCGTGGGCGCGGCAAACAAGTTCGTCGATACCGAAAAGCCGTGGGAGCTCGCCAAGGCGGCGAAGCTTTGCGATGCCGCCGCAGAGGAAAAGCTCCGTGGCGTCCTTGGTGATCTGCTTGCGGCGGGCCGCCT
>JBAWYY010000623.1:0-1657 GCA_037143285.1 Alphaproteobacteria bacterium
GCGCTCGCTTCCTTGCGGCTATCGGCCTCCAACTGCTCGCGGGCAATGGCATTGTCGCGGAAGACGCTGACGGCATGCGCCATTTCGCCAAGTTCGTCGGTCGTGGTGACCACGGGGATCTCGACACTGGTGTCGCCGCCGGCAAGGACGCGCATCGAGCCGGTGATGGCACCGATCTGGCCGGTGATCGAACGACCGATGAGAAGGCTGAAGAGGGCGCAGACGGTGACGAGCATGCCGACAAGTGCGAGCAGGATCCAGGTTGTCCGCTCTTCAGCTGCCGCACGCGCGGCCCCGGCCGCTTCCTTGCCCTTCGACGCCGCCTCATTCAGCTTTTCGCTGGTCTGGTCGAGGGAGCGGAGCAACGTATCAAGGGCTTGCACGGTGGTGGCGACCGATTGTGATCCGGTAACCCAAGCGTCAAAGGCCGGCCAATACAATTCGCCCGCCTTCAACAAGTCCGCCTTCATGTTCGGCGCAATGACCGACCGCGAGGTTTCATTGATGAATTTGGTACGGGCTTCGCGGAACTTGGTGAGGAACTCCTCATCCGCCCGCATCATATAGTCCTTCTCGTGGCGGCGCAGTTGCAGCACTTGCTCGAGGATGCCGGCACCGTCATCGAAGTTCTGAGCGACCCGACGCGAGAGCGTCTCCATGTCGCGGACGGAGTTCTCGAGACGCGCATTCAGCCCCTCAGCAGGCGTCATGCCGATGGTTTCGATCGTGGACCGCACGAGGCCGAAGGACTGGCTCGCAGAAGCCAAGCCACGCTGGACCTCGTTGACGAGCGCGCCCGTGCCAGTGCGCTCTGAAAGGTCGCGCAAGGCCGACATCTTCAAGACGGCATCGACGCGGGCTTTGTCGAAGTCGCTCGCCCCGCTCGGCATCCGGCGCGCGGTAAAGTCGAGGGAGGCTGCCCGCATTTCCTGGACGCGCACGCGCACAATCGCGGCAAGGCCCGAGAACTGATCGTTCGTCTCATAGTCCTGGAAGGCTTCCGCCATGGACCGCTGGCCGATATAGGCCGCGCCCCCCGTTGCGATCAGTCCGACCACCGGCACGACGGCCAAGAGGACAATGCGCAGGCGGACAGGCAGGGACGAGATCGAAACCATGAGAGCCTCAAAAGTTAAGAAATGCGAGCTCAGAAAATCGGGCAAAAAAGTTAAGAAACCACGCTAAAAATAGGGAGTCACTTTGGAAAATCGACGTGATTTCATGATCTTACCTTGGGTAAGTCACGGTATTCACATAAGCGCAAAAATAGGTGGAACTACCTAAATACCAAAGGGCGCCCGAAGGCGCCCTTTATCAAGTTTTTTCAAGGACTAAGGCCGAACAGCCCTTAGAGGCTGCGCTTGATTTCCTCGACGCGATAGCACTCGATCACATCGCCCGGGCGCATGTCCTGATAGTTCTCGAAGGCCATACCGCATTCCTGGCCGACTTGAACTTCCTTGACCTCGTCCTTGAAGCGCTTGAGCGTCGAGAGCTTGCCTTCGTGAACCACGACGTTGTCGCGGATGAGGCGAACGCCCATGCCGCGCTCCACGCGACCGTCGGTGACGCGGCAGCCCGCGACCTTGCCGACCTTGGTGATGTTGAACACTTCGAGGATCGAAGCATTGCCCAGCATCGTCTCGCGCCGTTCCGG
>JBAWYY010000624.1:0-1652 GCA_037143285.1 Alphaproteobacteria bacterium
CCACCGTGCAGCGGGTGCAAACGCCCAACTCGCCTGCCGGCATGGCGCTGATCGCTCAAGGTCGGATCGATGGCTATATCGTCTCGGCCGGCGTGCCCGTGGCGCTCAAGGCCGCCAATGAGCGGTTCCTCGCCTGGAATACCGACGATATCGCGCCCATTCCCGGCCAGTGCTACATCGCCAAGCGCGAGAGCGTGGCGCGCGACGGCGATCTCGTCGTGCGCTTCCTGCGCGCGGTGAAGAAGTCCATCGATGACATGTTGGCCGATACCGATCTTGCCACCACGATCAAGCGTATCGAGGGTTTCGAAATCGGCGAGATGCGCAACCGTGCTGTCGCGCCGGATATTCTGCGCAATGAGATGCAGTTCTGGCTCACCGCAGGACGTTCAAACGTGCTGCGCCACGTGCCGGAGCGCTGGCAGCGCGGCTATGACCTGATGGCGGCAGCGGGCTTCACCCCGCCTGGACAGGCGGATCGGCTCTACACCAATGAGTTCATCGACAAGGCAATTGCCTGATGCATTTCGCGCGGGCTGAAACCGCCCTGGTCCTGGTCGATCTCCAGCGTGGGTTCCTCGACGCGGAAGGTTTTGTGGCCCTTCAAGGCCGCGATGTCTCGGCCTGCCGGCGGGCGGCCGAGCGGGCCGTGGGGCTTGCGGCCCTTGCCCGCGCCCATGGCATGCCGGTGATCTGGACCCGCCATATCCTTCGGGCTGACTATGCCGATGCGGGACTGCTCACCACCGAGCTTAGGCCGCGCCTCGGCGAGCTCGGCGCCCTGAAACGCGGCACGCCCGATGTCGAGCTCTTCGAGGCGGCAAACCCCGACCCCCAGGATTGGATCATCGATAAGCCGCGCTATTCCGCCTTCTTCGGCACGGATCTCGATGTGCTTTTGGCGGCCAATGGCATTCGCAGCCTCATCGTGACAGGCGTGACCACCTCCATGTGCGTCGAGACGACAGCGCGCGACGCCGCGCAGCGGGATATGCGCACCTTCGTGGTGCGCGAAGCGGTGGCCGACTTTGATGAAGCCCGGCACCAGGCCTCGCTCAACGCCATTGCCTTCGGCTTCGGGCGCGTCGTCGGGCTTGATGCCATGGGCGAGGCCATTGCAGCGGGTTCAGGTCACTTCCCCATCGCCTGAGAGCTGCGTCACGACAAGGCTGGGAGACGCGCCACCAATTCGCGTTTCAGCACCTTGCCGGCGCTGTTTTTCGGCAAATCCGCGACCACAAACACCGCGCGGGGATGTTTCATGCGGGGCAGCCGTTCAATGGCAAAGTCGAGAATCTCTGCGTCGCAGACGTTGCCTGATAGGCGCACGAAGGCCGCGATCTCCTCGCCGAATTCCTTTGATGGCCAGCCGACGACGGCAGCCTCCGCCACGGCTGGATGGGCAGTGAGCGCCGCCTCGATATCGGCCGGATAGATATTGATGCCGCCGCGAATGATCATGTCCTTGGCGCGGCCTCGCAGCCGCACGAAGCCGGCAGCATCGATCTCGGCGAGATCGCCCGGATAGAACCAGCCCTCATGGAAGGCCTCGGTCGAGGCTTCGGGGTCGCGGTGATAGGTGGTGGCAACGCCGGGCCCGCGATAGCGCAGGCGGCCGATGTGATCTGCCGGCAAGGGATGATGATTGTCAT
>JBAWYY010000625.1:0-1641 GCA_037143285.1 Alphaproteobacteria bacterium
CGCTACGGCATGACCGAAACCAATATGAACACCTCGAACCCCTATGACGGCGAGCGCATCGCCGGCACGGTGGGCTTCCCGCTGCCCGGCGTATCGATCCGCATCACCGATCCCGAGACCGGCAAAGTGCTCGGCTCCGATGAGATCGGCATGATCGAGGTCAAGGGTCCCAATGTCTTCGCGGGCTATTGGCGCATGCCGGAAAAGACGGCGGCCGAATTCCGCGCCGACGGCTTTTTCATTACCGGCGACCTCGGCAAGGTCGACCCTGCGGGCTATGTCCACATCGTCGGGCGCGGCAAAGATCTCGTGATCTCCGGCGGCTATAATGTCTATCCGAAAGAGATCGAAACCGAGCTCGATGCCTTTCCGGGCGTGGTCGAAAGCGCTGTGATCGGCGTGCCCCATCCCGATTTCGGCGAAGGCGTCACGGCCGTCGTGGTGGCCGAGCGGAGCGCGGCCCTCAACGAGGGCGAGATCTTGGCGACGCTTGAGAAGCGGCTCGCCAAGTTCAAGCTGCCGAAGCGCGTCATCATCGTCGACGATCTGCCGCGCAACACCATGGGCAAAGTGCAGAAAAACGTGCTGCGCGACACCTATAAGGCCATCTACGGCGGGTAATGCCTCGCGCTATTGCGGCGGCCCACGCTCGCCCAAGCGTCGGTCCTGCGCGATCATGCGGGTGAGGACCACCACCGGCAAAAGGCCGATCGCGACGATAACAAGCGCGCCGGTGGAGGCCTGTGCCAGGCGCTCGTCGGCTGCGAGATTATAGACCCTGACGGCCAGCGTATCGAAATCGAAGGGGCGCACGATCAAGGTCGCGGGCAGTTCCTTCAAGACATCGACGAAGACCATGAGGCCTGCCGTCAGCATGGAGCGCCGCAGCAGTGGCGCGTGAATGCGGCTGGCGACACCGCTGGCAGCCAGCCCCAGCGTGCGTGCGGCTTGATCGATGGAGAGCGGAATTTTGCCAAGCCCCGTTTCCAAGGGGCCGATGGCGACCGCGAGAAAGCGCACGAGATAGGCGTAGAGGAGCCCGATCACCGAGCCGGAGAGGATGAGGCCGGTGCTGACCCCAAATTGCGCCCGAGCAAAACTATCGAGTGCATTGTCGAAGGCGCCGAGCGGCACGAGGATCCCGACCGCAATCACCGTGCCTGGCAGCGCATAGCCCAGCGCCGCAATCCGCACGATCCCGGCCGATGCGGGTGCGAGCCTTGTCGCATAGGCAAGAGCCGCCGCAGCCGTCACGATGATGACGGCAGCCATCCCCGCCAGAAGGAAGGAGTTGCGCGCATAGACGAGGAAGCGCGCACCGAAGACCGGATCGCCATCGTCGAGATGCAGCCGGACCAGCGCCAAAACCGGCAGCAAGAAGCCCAAGATCACCGGCAGCGCGCAGAAAAGAAGTGCGCCTGCCGCTTTCGGCCCGGTCAACACCAGGGCCGTGACGCCGCGATGGCGCCGGGCGTCGCCGCCATAACGCCGGTCGCGGCGCGACAGCATTTCAACCGCGACCAAGAGCAGCATGAAGCTCAACAGCCCGGTCGCAAGCTGCGCCGCTCCCACGCGGTCGCCCATGCCGAACCAGGTGCGATAAATGGCAGTCGTAAAGGTATGGACGCCGAAATATTGTAC
>JBAWYY010000626.1:0-1632 GCA_037143285.1 Alphaproteobacteria bacterium
AGGTCGCGTCCGGCGGCGAGCTTGCCCGCTTCATGCTGGCCCTCAAGGTGGTCTTGGCCGAGCGTGGCTCCGCGCCCACCCTGGTCTTCGACGAGATCGACACTGGCGTCGGCGGCGCTGTTGCCGATGCCATCGGCCAGCGGCTCGCGCGGCTTGCCGGGCAGGTTCAGGTGCTCTCCGTCACCCACGCGCCGCAGGTCGCAGCGCGCGCCACCCGCCATTATCTCATTGCGAAAGAGCCCATTGGCGACCGCGTCGCAACACGTGTGAAACCGCTCGGCTTTGAGCTTCGCCGCGAGGAGCTGGCGCGCATGTTGGCGGGCGAACGCATCACGGACGAGGCGCGCGCCGCAGCCGATCAATTGCTCAACGCCGGCTGAACGAGCGTCAAGCATTCGCCGCCAATATTGGTCCGCGTGGTCCTTGGGTGACGTATGCGTGTTAACCCGCGCCTTTGATGCGGGTTCCGCCACGACTAGTTTCGGCGAAAGCCCGATCTCTTATTACGGACAGTCATTGCTTCATGGCCGATGCTCACAATGCCGCTGACTTTCTAACTCCCGCCGTCGTGTTGCTCGGTGCTGCGGTTGCCGCCGTGCCGCTGTTCAATCGCTTTAAATTGGGTTCGGTGGTGGGCTATCTGGTTGCCGGCGTGATCATCGGCCCGCAGGTTTTTGCCCTCTTCAAGGACCCTCAAGCGGTCCTGACCATTGCCGAACTCGGTATCGTCTTCTTCTTGTTTCTCATCGGCTTGGACATGAAGCCGAGCCGCGTCTGGTCCATGCGGCGCGATATTTTCGGCCTTGGTGGCCTGCAAATGCTGGTCACAGGCCTCGTCGTGATGTGGGTGCCGGTGGCCTTCGGTCGCGCACTCGATGCTTCTCTCATTGCGGGCCTCGGGCTCGCACTCACCTCCACCGCCGTGATGATGCAGGTGCTGGAAGAAAAGGGCGAAGTGCATTCGCCCCATGGTGAGCGCGCCTTCGCGGTGTCGATCTTCCAAGACCTCACGGTCGTGCCGCTCCTCTTGCTTGTGGCCTTGCTGTCGCCCATCCCAGCGGCCGCCGGTGAATCCTGGTGGGTGTCGCTTGCAAAGTCGGTGGCAGCCCTCGGTGTCATCGTTGTGGCCGGGCGCTATCTCCTCAATCCCTTTTTCCGCATGCTCGCGACCCTCGGCGCCCGCGAGATCATGGCGGCGGCAGCCCTCCTCATTGTCGTGGGCGCGGCTTGGCTGATGATGCTCGCCGGCCTTTCCATGGGCATGGGCGCCTTCTTGGCCGGCGTGTTCCTCGCCGAATCCAATTTCCGCCATCAGCTTGAGGCCGATATCGAGCCCTATCGCGGCATTCTGATGGGCTTGTTCTTCATGTCGGTCGGCATGACGGTTGACCTGTCGATCCTGCCCTGGGCTTGGTGGCGTATCCTGGTTGCGCTTGCCCTTCTGACAGTGCTCAAGGCCACCATCATGTATGGCCTCATGCGCGCCTTTGGCCATGATCATCCGCAGTCGCTGAAGGTCGCAGCTCTCATCGCGCAGGCCGGTGAATTCGGCTTCGTGCTTTATGCGGCGGCCGTCGCTGCCGGCGTGATGGACCAGAACCACGCCTCCATCTTGATCGTCATCGTGGTCGC
>JBAWYY010000627.1:0-1628 GCA_037143285.1 Alphaproteobacteria bacterium
GCGCCCGCCAAAGAGTCCAAGGACAAGAAAGCCGACGAGACCGTTGCGAGCACTAGCGACACCTCGCCCAAACCCGCCGCGCCCGCGCCGACGAAAACCGGTGACGGCGATGCCGTCGCACCCGCACAGGACGAGAAAGCGGCCGACAGCGCGCCGCAGGCGGAAGTCGCGACGCCGGCACCTGTCACCGCCAATCCGGTTGCCCAACCCGCTGTTCCCGCAGTGCAGGTGGCTCCTGCGGCGACCGAAACCGTGCCCGCCGCTCAAGCCATCGCGCCGGCAGAGGCTAAGCCCGCGCTTGCGTCGACACCTGCTGTGATTGATGCCGAAAACGCCGCGCCTGCGCAGGATCAGACCGCGCCCCCCATTCCCGTCGCGCAACAGCAGACTGCATCCTCGATCCCCATTGAGATCACCACCAAGCAACAGGCGCCGCTCGCACAGACGGCGCCGGTGGCCGATCAAAACGCCGATGCCGCTGCCGCTGCCCTTGCAGCCGCAGCGGCAAGCGCCACGCCAGCGGAGCAAGCAAAAGCTGATACCGCGGCCACGACCAATCCGGCTGTTGCGACGGCGATCAATCCCGCAGCGGCCCGTCCGGCACCGACTGAAGCCGTAAACGCTGAAGCAACGCCAAAGACTGCAGAGCCTGAAGTGGTTGACGCCAAGGCGGCGCAGCCGAGCGTGGCTACTCCAGCACAGCCCACTCAAGCGCAGGACGCTGCTGCCGCAACCCCGCAAACACCGGCGAAGGGCGAGGCGGACGCGAAAAGCGACAAAGCCGAGGTGAAAGCCGATCGGACCGAAGCGCGCACCGACACCCGTGCTGAGCCGAGGCTTGAGATCCGCATTGAACCCCGCACGCTCGCCGCCGTTGAGCCTGCAACTCAAAACGGCAATGGATCAGGCGGCCAAATCTTGCCGGCTTCGGCTCAGGCGACCGGGCCGCTTTCTATTGCAGGCGAAGCGGCAACCCGTGCCGGCGCTCAAAGCCAAGCGGCGGCAACCTCCCAATCTGTGCCGATGCAGGCCTTGGCAGTGACCATCGCCGCCCGCGCGCTCGGTGGATCGACCCGCTTCGACATCCGCCTCGATCCGCCGGAACTCGGCCGCATCGACGTGTCCATGACCCTCGACCGTGAAGGGCGCGTGCGCTCAAAGCTAGTAGTCGAGAAGCAAGAAACCCTCGACCTCCTGCAGCGCGACCAGCGCAATCTGGAGCGTGCTTTCGCCGCCACCGGCTTGAAGGCCGAAGAAGGATCGCTGGAATTTTCCTTGCGCGATGATCGCGGCACGCCTTCGGGCGGCAGTGAGCGCGAGGCCCGAGGTGATGGCCGCGGCGGCAATGGTCGCTCGCAAGGCCAAGCCAATGCAGCCCCCGTCGATAGCCCGGCGGTCAATCTCTATGCCCGTCTCGCCGCAGCCCGCGGCGGGGTCGATATTCGTATCTGAGTACCCTGAAGTCCTGGAGAACCCGCAATGGCCGTTACGTCTAGCACCAGCGCCGCCTCGTCCACCTCGTCGAGCACCAGCTCGACTGCGACGAGCAAGGCCCGCATTGCCGGCAACTTCGACACCTTTCTGACGCTGCTCACCACTCAGCTAAAGAACCAGGACCCGACCTCGCC
>JBAWYY010000628.1:0-1623 GCA_037143285.1 Alphaproteobacteria bacterium
TGCATGCCCTGGTCGGCCACATCGCGCAGGGTTTCGGTCGCGACGATCTTGGCTTGGGCGGCTTCGCGCCGGCAGGGATGGCCGCCGGCAATGAGGGTTGCGAGATGGCGCACCATGAGGCGCGAGAGGTCGATACGGGTGGAGAGATCGGCGATGCGATGGGCGATCGCTTGAAACGACCCGATGGGCTTGCCGAATTGGTGCCGCTCGCGGGCATGGGCAATCACCCCGTCGAGCGCGGCACCCGCAGCACCCGTGACGGTCGCCGCCATGCTGGCGCGCGACATATGCAAGGTCGACATGAGATGGCGAAAGCCGCCGCCGACCTCGCCCATGACGGCGTCGTCACCCACTTCCACGTCGTCGTATCCCACCTCAAAGCTCGGCATGGCGTTGTTGCCGACTTTCTTGAGCGGCGAGAGGGTTAGGCCCGGCGCGTCGCGCGGCACAAGGAACATGGTGATCCCCGCCGCACCCTTGGATCCCTGCTCGGTGCGGGCGGCGGTCAAAAGATAGCGCGCGCCGGCCGCATCGCTGATCCAGATCTTCGCGCCTGAAATCACGTAGCCCGAGGCCGTCTTGCGGGCTGCGGTCATGAGCGCGCCTGCATCGCTGCCCGCCCCCGGCTCGGTCAGCGCCAGCGCGATGAAGAACTCACCCGCCATCAGGCCCGGCACCAGCGCCTGTTGTTGTGTGGGTGAGCCGTAGCGCAGCACCGAGGCGAGGCCGAAGCCGACCACGCGGTTATAAATGGAGGCCGCCATATAGCCGTGGCGGCCGAGCCGCTCCTGAACGAGAGCAACGTCCGGCCAATGCCCGCCGAGCCCGCCATGGGCAGTCGGGATGGCGAGCGCGAAGAAGCCGGCCTCGCCCATGCGTTTCAACAGGTCATAGGGCGGCACATGATCGCGGTCGCGGCGGCGCACCTCGTCGGGCGGCAAATGGCGCGCGGCAAAGCGATCGACGCTGTCGAGGATCGCTCGTTGGTCCGGGGTTAGAAGAGCGTCCATTGGGCCGGTCGATAGAGAACAAGAATCTCAGCCTGGAAGCGGGCGGGCGTGATGACAAGTGCCTGTGGCGAGGGGGAGGCGTGCCGCGAGTACGAGACCCGGCAGCGGTATTCAATTAAGCTAGTCCAATTGTCCCCTTGCTCGCGTCGCCAGCCATTTCCTCCATGATCCAAGTGACGAAGGCGCTGATCTCTTCGACATCGCGGTCTTCGCGGCGATAGACGAGGCGATGGGCGACCGCAGTCACGCCGAGGGGGCCGAACGGCATGACGAGGCTGCCCTTGCGCATGAAATCAGCGGCATGGAGATGGCTCTCGAGCACCAGCCCATAGCCGTCGGCTGCCGCTCCGATGGCAAGATAGGACCGGTCAAACTGCATGCTGCGCGGATTGAGCCTCGCATCGGGCGCAAAGCGCGCGACCCATTGCTCCCATTGGACGACGCAGCGGATGGAGTGAATGATCGGCACGCGCCCGATATCCGCGATGGTCTCAATGCCGTGCTCGGCCACAAAGGCCGGGTTAGCTAGCGGCACAAAGGTTTCCTCCGCCAGAACCAAGCCGTCGCATTCCTCGGGGATCGGCCGGGCATGCTGGATATTGATCATATAGCC
>JBAWYY010000629.1:0-1621 GCA_037143285.1 Alphaproteobacteria bacterium
TATGTCTATTTCTTCCAGGCCTCGGGTCTCATTCTGCTGGTTGCGATGATCGGCGCCATCGTCCTGACCCTCCGCCACAAGGTGGGCGTGAAGCGCCAGGATCCAGGCGCTCAAGCGGCCCGCACGCCGGAAACGGCCATCGAAGTGGTCAAAGTGAAGACAGGGCAGGGGGTCTGATCATGCTCACCATCGGGCTATCCCATTATCTCTCAGTCGCGGCGATCCTGTTCACCCTCGGCATTCTCGGCATCTTCCTCAATCGGAAGAACGTCATCGTGATCCTCATGTCGGTCGAGCTGATCCTGCTCGCGGTGAACATCAATCTGGTGGCCTTCTCCACCCATATGGGCGACCTGGTCGGCCAGGTGTTTGCGCTTCTCGTCTTGACCGTTGCGGCTGCTGAAGCCGCCATCGGTCTTGCCATCCTCGTCGTCTTCTTCCGCAACCGTGGCTCTATCGCGGTGGAAGACATCAACATGATGAAGGGCTGAGAGCAGCACGATGTATCAAGCGATCGTCTTCCTCCCCCTCTGCGGCTTCCTCATTGCCGGCCTCTTCGGTCGCGCCATTGGCGCGCGCCCCTCCGAGATCGTCACAACGAGCTTCCTGGGTATTTCAGCGCTCCTGTCCTGGGTCGCGTTCTTCCAGGTGGGATTCGGTGGCTATTCCAACCAGATCGAGCTTCTGCCCTGGATTTCCGCGGGCGCCTTGGAGGTCTCCTGGTCGATCCGCGTCGACAGCCTCACCGCCGTCATGCTGGTGGTGGTCAACACGGTCTCGTTCCTCGTTCACCTCTATTCCATCGGCTATATGGCTGAGGACCCCCATCGCCCGCGTTTCTTCGCCTATCTGTCGCTCTTCACCTTCGCGATGCTGATGTTGGTGACGGCCAACGACCTCTTGCAGCTGTTCTTCGGCTGGGAAGGGGTGGGCCTTGCGAGCTATCTGCTGATCGGGTTCTGGTTCCAAAAGCCCTCGGCCAATGCCGCGGCTATGAAGGCCTTCATCGTCAACCGCGTCGGTGACTTCGGCTTCGCACTCGGCATTTTCGCGGTCTACAAGCTGACGGGATCCATCGAGTTTGACGCGGTTTTCGCAGCCGCGAAGACCATCGCGGGCACGAAGATGGAGTTCCTCGGCTATCAGGTCGATGCGCTGACCGTGACCTGCCTCCTCCTGTTCATGGGCGCCATGGGCAAGTCCGCGCAGTTCCTGCTGCACACCTGGCTGCCGGATGCCATGGAAGGGCCAACGCCGGTCTCAGCGCTCATCCACGCGGCCACCATGGTCACCGCCGGCGTCTTCATGGTCGCGCGCCTGTCGCCGGTGTTCGAATATGCGCCCATCGCCCTTCAGGTCGTGATGTTCTTTGGCGCAACGACGGCGTTCTTTGCGGCGACAGTTGGCCTCGTCCAGAACGATATCAAGCGTATCATCGCCTATTCGACCTGTTCGCAGCTCGGCTACATGTTCGTGGCCTTAGGCGCCGGCGCCTATTCCATCGGCATCTTCCACCTGTTCACCCACGCCTTCTTCAAGGCGCTCCTGTTCCTTGGTGCCGGCTCTGTGATCCATGCGATGCACCATGAGCAGGACATCCGCCGCATGGGCGGTCTCGCCA
>JBAWYY010000630.1:0-1613 GCA_037143285.1 Alphaproteobacteria bacterium
AGCCTTAAGGCGGAAGCCATCGATATCGGCGTGGCGGTTGCCACCAAGCTCGCCCAGGACCTGGTCAACCGCTATCCCATGGCGGAGATCCGCGCGCTGGTCGCCGATTGCTTCGCCAATCTGCGCACCGTGCCCCATCTCGTGGTGCGCGTGCATGACGATCTCCTCGATGATGCCCGCACCGAACTGACGCGGCTTGCGAGCGAGCGCGGCTTTGAGGGGCGCCTCGTCATCATGGCCGAGCCCTCCATTGCCCGCGGCGATTGCCGCATCGAATGGGCGAGCGGCGGCATCGTCGTCGATCGCGCCGAGACCCAGAACCGCATTGCCGAGGCCGTGAACCGCTTCCTCGCAACCCCAACCTCAACTCCGGGAGTGAACCATGAGTGACGATCCGAACGGGTCCGTTCCGCTTCCCGATCTCGAGCGCGACAGCGATCTCGATTTGATTAGCTCGTCGGGCGATGCCTCGCTCGCGCCCGATATGGAGGACGAGTCCGTCACCAAGGTGGCTGAGGACCTGGAAGCCGTGTTCGACGTGCCGGTGACGGTGTCGGCGGTTCTGGGGCGTGCCGCCATGGAAGTGGGCGACCTTTTGAAGCTCGGACCGGGCACGGTTCTGGAGCTCGACCGCAAGGTCGGTGAAGCCATCGATATCTATGTGAACGACCGGCTGGTCGCGCGCGGCGAAGTGGTCCTCGTGGAGGACAAGCTGGGCGTGACCATGACGGAAATCATCAAATCCGACCGCTGAGGTTTAAGCCATGCGTCTCCTGATCGTCGGAACCCTCAAAGGCCAATTGGCCGCAGCCACCAAGATCGCGGTGGACAAGGGCGCAGCCGTCACCAATGCCGAGGATATCGAAACCGCCTTGAAGGTGATGCGCACCCGTGGCGCGGACCTCGTCATGGTCGATGTGGGCATCGATGTGCGAGCCCTCGTCAATGCGCTCGGCACGGAAATGATGGCTGTCCCCGTGGTCGCCTGCGGCGTCTCAAACGATGCCCGCGCGGCGGTCGCAGCTATCCATGCGGGCGCTAAGGAATATATCCCGCTCCCCCCCGATCCCGAGCTGATCGCGGCTGTCATTGCGGCGGTGGCGGAAGACACCCGCCACCTCATCTATCGTGATGAGGCCATGGCGCGGGTGGTGCAGCTTGCCAATCAGGTCGCAACCTCTGATGCCTCGATCCTGATCACGGGCGAGAGCGGCACGGGTAAGGAAGTGCTCGCCCGCTATGTCCACGGCAAGTCAAACCGGGCGAAAGCACCCTTTGTCGCGGTCAATTGCGCAGCCATCCCCGACAATCTCCTGGAAAGCGAGTTGTTCGGCCACGAGAAGGGCGCCTTCACCGGCGCTGTTGCCCGGCGCGTCGGCAAGTTCGAGGAGGCCAATGGCGGCACGCTGCTGCTCGATGAAATCTCCGAGATGGATTTCCGCCTGCAGTCGAAGCTTCTGCGCGCGCTGCAAGAGCGGGTGATCGACCGGGTCGGCGGCACGCGGCCCGTGCCCGTCGATATCCGCATCCTCGCCACATCAAACCGCACGCTGGCGGACGAAGTGCGCAAGGGCACCTTCCGCGAGGATCTGCTCTATCGCCTGAATGTCGTG
>JBAWYY010000631.1:0-1612 GCA_037143285.1 Alphaproteobacteria bacterium
AGCCCTGCCGAGCCCGGCGCCAATCGCCGCGGGATCATCGCCATGGTGACCGCCACGGCGTTCTTCATCGTCAATGACACGCTGGTGAAGCTCGCGACTATTGCCATGCCTTCGGGGCAATTGATTGCGATCCGCGGCATCTTTGCGACCATCATCGTGCTTTGCTGGGTCTGGGCGAGCGGTTATCAGCGCGATCTCCCGCGTGCGCTTACCCCCCTCGTCCTGGTGCGCGGCGTGCTCGAGGGCGTGGTCGCCTTTCTGTTCATCACCGCACTCGCCTTCATCCCGATTGCCGATATCACCGCGATTTTCCTGGTGGCGCCGCTCCTCATCACGGCCGCCTCTGCGCTGATGGGAGAGGCTGTGGGATGGCGGCGCTGGCTTGCCGTTTTCGTCGGCTTTGTCGGCATGCTGATGGTGGTGAAACCCGGCGGGGTCGGCTTTGGCTGGCCGGTGCTGCTGGCGGTTGCCTCCACCATTTTTGTTGCCGCGCGCGATCTTCTGACACGGCGGATTGATGCCTCGGTGCCGACCCTCGTGATCACAGTTGTCACCTGCGTCTCCGTAACGCTGGTGGGGGCCTTAGGTGGGATCGGCCAAGGCTTTGTCGTGCCTGACGGGCGCGCGACCTTCTATCTCTTTGCCGCCTCCACTTTCCTGGTCATCGGCAATTACGCGATGATCCAGGCCTTTCGCGGCGTCGACATCGCTGTCGTCTCACCGTTCCGCTATTCCATCATGATCTGGTCGATCCTCGCCGGCATCATTGTCTGGGGCGAATGGCCCGATGCCATCGCGCTTGGCGGCATCGCGCTGATCGTCGGCTCAGGGCTCTATACCCTTCACCGCGAGCGGATTCGCCAGCGCGAACGAAGCCACGCGGTTGGAACCCCCTGACATTTCCCACAATTGGCTGGAAATTGGGCATTGCACGCGGAATATTCCGCTTGGATTCGGTGTGGCATTGACTATGGTCTGACCGCTAAATGCATGGCTGCGCTGCAGCGTCCGGATGAGGCCCCACTCGAATGAGGGCCGAACCGCGAGACGGGTGAGGGTTGAGACGTGGGTGGGCTTTTAAGTCTGAGCCGCGCGATTGACGCGGTGAATGAGAAGGTGGGGCGTCTCGCCGATTGGGCCGTGCTCTTGGCCTGTTTGATCAGCGCAGGCAATGCTTCGATCCGCTATCTCTTCTCTCTTAGCTCGAACGCATTCCTGGAAATCCAGTGGTATTTGTTCGCGGTCACCGTGCTGCTCGGTGCGAGCTACACGATGAAGATGAACGAGCATGTGCGCGTCGACCTGATCTATGGATCGGTGTCTGACCGGGCGCGGCTCTGGATCGACGCCTTCGGCATTGTCGTCTTTTTATTGCCCGTGACGATCTTCCTCACCTATCTGTGCTGGCCGTTCTTCACGGTCTCGTTCCTTGGCAATGAATTGTCTCAGAATGCCGGCGGCTTGATCTTGTGGCCTGCCAAGCTTCTGCTGCCCCTCGGCTTTTTCCTTCTGACCCTGCAGGGCATCTCGGAGCTGATCAAGCGTATCGGGGGCATCCTCGGCGTTATCGAGGTCGACCTCAAATACGAAAAGCCGCTCCAGTAACGTTGCC
>JBAWYY010000632.1:0-1608 GCA_037143285.1 Alphaproteobacteria bacterium
GCGCGAGGCGATCCGTGAGGCGGGCTTCGCCGGCGTCGAGGTTGGCTGACACCGCCGCGCCCGAACAGGACCGGCCCCGGCTGAACGTGTTGGTCGCCTGGCCCTACGTCAAGCCCGACGTGATCCGGGCCTTTCAGGACCTTGGGGACGACGGCCGCTTCCTGCTGGACAGCGGCGCCTTCACGGCATGGAAGGCCGGGAAGAAGCTGGCGCTGGACGACTACTGCCGCTTCATCGACGCCTTGCCCGTTCGGCCGTGGCGCTACTTCGCGCTCGACGTGATCGGCGAGCCGGCCGCGACCCTGCGGAACTACGAGGCGATGCTGCGGCGCGGCTACGACCCGATCCCGGTGTTCACCCGCGGCGAGGATCCATCCGTCCTCGATGAATACTTCCGCACGTCGAACGTGGTCGGGCTGGGCGGCGTCGCCAAGGCAGACAAGAGCGCCTACGCCTGGACGCGCTGGGCCATGGGCCATGTGCGCGGGCGGCATGTCCATATCCTCGGCTTCACGAACCTCGAATGGGTGAAGTACCTCCGGCCCTACTCGGTCGACAGCAGCTCGTGGTCGCGCGTCGGGCGGTTCGGCTGGCTCGACGTGTACCTGGGCCAGGGCAGCATGTCGCGTAGCCATCAGAGCCGGTTTGACCGGGTGGAGAGTTTCTCCTCCACCTATTCGACGCCTGGTTGGCAGCGCGCCCAGGCAGCCAAGTCACTCGCCGATGCCCAGGGGCGTTTCACCGGGCGGACCGGTAGCCAGGCCTTCGGCTCCACCTTTGCCGAGGGGCGCGGCGGCTTCCAAGGACGCCTGACCGATCGGTCAAGCACCGGGCGGATGATCGACGGCGAGCTTGTGGCCAAATCCACCGGCCAGCCGAGCCGCCACAAGATTGGCGACCGCGTCTTTCACCTCAAATTCGGTTATGGCGAAGTCATGGTGGCCGATGGCAATAAGCTGACCGTGCAATTCGATAAGGCCGGCGAGAAAAAGGTCGTCGACAGTTTCGTCGAGGCGGTATGAGCCTCGGCAGGCCCTGCCGGCACCGCCTTAATCCCAGCGCGCTCGGCATGGATGACACCCATCGTATCACAGGATAGGACCCCGCCATGCGTGAAGGACTTCAGCCGGTGAGCCCGACCCATATGATGCGGGTCGAGACGTCAGAACGTGCCGCTAGGCTCGTGTCCGATATCATTTCTGAGACATTCGACCCTGCCGAAACAGCGATTGCCGCCTTCGAGGCGCCCGACGGCAAGATCTGGTCGGTTGAGGTTTTCTTTCGCGTCGCCCCCGATGAAGCTAATGTGCGCGAACTCGTCCGCGTGGCGGCCGGCGCCCCCGTTGCCAATGCCGTCACGTTCCAAGAGCTTGGTGCGAAGGACTGGGTGCGCTCGAGCCTTGATGGATTGAAGCCGGTGCGGGCCGGTCGCGTCATCGTTCACGGGTCGCACGACCGCGATCAAGTGCCGCTCAACGCGATCCCCATCGAGATTGAGGCGGCGCTCGCCTTCGGTACCGGCCATCATGGCACCACGCTCGGATGCCTCTTAGCAATTGAGGCCGCTGCCAAACGTGGCCGGCCGCATCGCCCCTTGGATGTTGGCAC
>JBAWYY010000633.1:0-1606 GCA_037143285.1 Alphaproteobacteria bacterium
ATGGGCGCCTGCTGACAGCTGCAATCCCGGCAACAAAGCGAGCAAAGCCTTTTGGGCCTCAGCGCGGGAAATGCGAACCTGATAAGCCTCTTCCATAAGCTCAGGCCGAGACTCCAACGCCATCGTCTCCATTCGCTCGATGTCGATGGGAATACCGCCGCTTCCCAACGAGGACGATGCCGGCGCGAGACGGAATGGAGTCGTCGGCGGCAGGTTGATCAAGGTTGCAAGTTCAGTCTTAGCAAGGCTCAGCTCGCGACGTTGGTTCTCCAACTGTCGAACGGCGTCCAATAGCGCCCGCCGATAGCTCAGGGCTTCGATCGGATCTGAGACCGCTCGCGCGCCGATTTCAGCGCTGCTGGCCTGCGCTTGCCTGATACGCCCGGTCAGTTGGTCGATACGGCCCAACAAGCGCTCGGCCGCAACCGCGCGCCAATAGGCATAGCGAACATCCTGTATGATGTTGTGAATGACCTTGCGGCGCCGTTCCTGTGCGATCAGCGTGCGATCTGCATGCTGCTTGGCCGCGATGTAGCTCACCCCAAAATCCATCACATTCCACACCACGTTCAGGTCGAACACGCGGCGATTGATGTCCTGCGAGGTGGAGGGCTCAAGGGATTGACGCCTGGTCAGAATGCTCTGGCTGCTGGCCGCATTGACGTTGTTGCGTCCGACGTAACCGGCTTCCGTCGCCATTCGCGGCAACATATCGAATTGGGCGAGATTGAGCTGCTGCTGGGAGAAGGCTTGCTCCATCACCCGCAGGCGCGCCTCAAGATTATAGGCCAGCGCCCTTGCCATCGCGTCGTGCAAGGTCAGCGGGCCCGTCAGCGGCTCCTGACCTGCGAACATCGCCTGAAGGTCAGAACGAACACGCTCGTTGGTTTCTGTGGCGCTGAACCGCTCGGGCTGTATGGCACAACCCGTCAACATCAAAATCGAAGCACCTGCCGCGGCCAAAGTGGCACGCTTTTTTGGTCGGTTCTTGTGACGATCCGAAATCCAGCCTCTCATACCCCACCCATATTTCTCATCTTGTTTTTGCTCAGAATGCCGACAGCGCACTGTCCAGCAGTGACGCTCGTCGCGAAAAATCATGACTGGCGAGTTCGATTTGCTGGCTGAACGTCGGCCTCACCGGCGCGACCGCCAGAATCGGGACGGTGTCAGCATCAAACGTCTGACTTGGCTCAGCCCCAGGCGCCCCAGGTAATCCGTCCCAATTGCGATAGCCGCCGGGCGCAGACAGATCGATCACGTACCAACGGCCGTCGCGATAGACCAACAGCGGCTCGTCATTGGCGTCATACTCCGCCAAGATCTCAAAGAGATCCGGCCGGAGCGCACCCAATTCGGTTCGACCCTGGAACATCTGCGCCAGAAGCGTCACGTCGCCCGGGCTTCCGGAAAAGAGCTGGCGAAGAGCACTGCCGGTAACGATCTGAGGGGTATCAGGCAGAGCCGGTACGAAAAGGTTCGTAATCGGGAGGATCGGCGGTAGCGCGTCCGCGGTGCGGAACGCGACATTGCTGGAGGCGTTGACGACGGCGGGCGCAGCAGCCGGTTCGGGGACCGACGGTGTGCTGGGCGGGGTCGTGGGTGC
>JBAWYY010000634.1:0-1605 GCA_037143285.1 Alphaproteobacteria bacterium
TGTCGACCTCATCGGCCGCTTGGGCGGCGAAGAATTCTTGCTCGTGCTCTCGCATACGAGCTTGGACGGCGCCGCCACCGCTGCCGAACGTCTGAGGCGGGCGCTCGGTGCGGTGGAAGTGCCCCACGGCGACACCATCATCCGGATGACCGGATCCTTTGGCGTTGCCACCTGGGACCATACGGAATCGCTGGATCGCCTGATGTCGCGGGCGGACGAGGCGCTCTACAAGGCGAAATCCGGCGGCCGCAACCTTGTGGTCCTCGACACCGGCGAGGGCGGCTCCATCGCGCTGCGCCGCTTTGACGTTCCCCTGGTGCAAAGTGACACAGCGCCGCCTGAGCGGCCCATGGCGCGCCGCAGCTCCAGGCCGCGGGCGAAGAAGGCGGTCGATAGCTAGGCTATAGGACGCGTCTCGCGTAACCTCACCCAAGGCGCCAAACACAAAAAACCCGGCCTCGCGGCCGGGTTTTGATTGCTGTGCAACGGCGCTGAAGCTCAGGCCGCTTCGACTTCCGGCTCGTCAGCCTCATCGGCGAGGTCATCGCCCTCGGCTTCGGTCTTGGCAACGCCGCGACGCGGGCCCTTGGCGAGCTGCGCCTCGATCATCTTGACGGCCTCGGGCTCGGTCACGCGCTCAACGGCGGCGAGCTCACGGGACAGACGGTCGAGAGCGAGTTCATAGAGCTGACGCTCGGAATAGGACTGCTCAGGCTGATTGTCGGAGCGGAACAGGTCGCGCACCACTTCAGTAATGGCGATGATATCGCCCGAATTGATCTTTGCTTCATATTCCTGCGCGCGACGCGACCACATCGTACGCTTGATGCGCGCACGGCCGGTCAACACAGTCATCGAGCGAGCGATGACGTCAGGCTCAGAGAGCTTGCGCATGCCGACTTGGACGATCTTCGCTGTCGGAACCCGAAGCTTCATCTTGTCTTTTTCGAAGCTGATGACGAACAGCTCCAGTTTAAAGCCTGCGACCTCTTGATCCTCAATGGCCACGATTTGTCCCACGCCGTGGGCCGGATAGACGATGAACTCATTCGTCTTGAAGCCCTGGCGGGTTTGTGCGGTCTTCTTGATGGTCATGCTGCGCTAAACTCCTGGCCGACCGGGTTACCCGGTCGCTGGTGGCGTCGGCCTCAGGGGTATCACCCCGTCATCGACCAGACGGCGACCCCCTTGGCGGTGGCCGCTCGCGGAACCCGAGGGACGTCAAAGACTTGGATGGCAGACGGACCCGCGGACGGACGAGCCAGGCAACGACAACACCGCCCTCGGCCAAGCGTAATTCCTGGCAAAGGGCTCATTTCGGTAAGATGCCGAAAAAATGCTCCCTGACAGGAGCGAGGTGGTGGGTTCGGTGGTCTGGATCGACTGTTCTATACCCCTATCACAATTTTCGCCGAACTCAAAGACTTAAGAGGCGGTTAACCACGTTTGGCGACGATTGTGGGGTGTTCTCACCAGGTTTGGTTAACGCCTGGCGAGCAAAAACGATCAATCTCCCTCGCCGGGCTCGGCAGAGAACAGGGCCATTTTATCGGGCTTGCCGTCCCACGCCTTGGCGTCGGAGGGCGCATCGCGCTTCTGCGTGAT
>JBAWYY010000635.1:0-1603 GCA_037143285.1 Alphaproteobacteria bacterium
ATGGGCGTGGCGGTGTTGGTGTTTGTGCCAGTCATATACACCGATGTGAGTGACGCTTGGCGCCTCACATCACGGCGCGCACGCCTGTCGGTCGGTGCGGCCGGCGTCATGATGGAACTTGCGATTGCCTGCGTCGCGACCTTTGTCTGGTCGTTCCTCCCGTCAGGAGCGCTGCGGGATGCGACATTGATCGTAGCCAGCGTGACCTGGGTGACCACCCTGCTGATCAACCTCAATCCTCTCAAGCGGTTTGACGGCTATTTTCTGTTGTCCGACCTCCTCGGCGTCGCAAATCTCCAGAACCGTGGTTTTGCGCTCGGCCGTTGGCGGTTGCGCGAAATGCTCTTTCGGTTTGGCGATAAGCCGCCGGAGGTCCTACCGAAAGGCGTACACCGCGCCCTCCTGATATGGTGCATCGCAGCCTGGCTCTGGCGCCTTGTCGTTTTTGGCGGCATTGCTGTGGCCGTCTATTACACTCTCCCCAAAGCCATTGGCCTCCCTCTTCTGGTCCTCGAACTCGGTTGGTTTGTGGTCCTGCCGGTCGTGCGGGAAATGACCGCTTGGTGGAAACGCCGCATCGACATCACCTGGAACGGCGCGACGCTTCGTACCGCTTTTCTCGTGCTCTTTGGTGCAATCGTCAGCCTCCTCCCCTGGCCCCTGGGCATCGAGATGCCCGCTCGGATGGAGGCCACGCGCGCATCGGTTCTGTTTGCGGCAACGCCTGCCCAATTGATCGAGCTTCGTGTCGAGGACGGCGCCAGCGTCAAAGCCGGCGACACGCTTATGGTCTTGGCGGCGCCCGATCTCGATCACCGCATGGCTCAAGCGCGTACCCGCATTACCATCGCCCAATTGACGCTTCAGCGGCAGGCAGCCCGGCCCGAAGGCGTCGCGCGGATGGGCATTGTCGAGGAAGAACTTGCGGCAGATCTGGCGACTTGGCGAGGGCTCGACCAACAGGCGCGGCGCCTCACCATCACCGCGCCCCACGACGGCGTGGTGCGCGATCTGGCTCGTGCGCTTCACCCCGGTCGCTGGATTGGTGCCGATCTTTTGCTTGCTCGCGTGGTCTCAGGTCCCGCAAGAATTGAGGGTTATGTGGAGGCGCAAGATGTCGCGCGCATCGCCGTGGGTGCGCATGGTCGCTTCATCCCAGACGACCCAGCGCGCGCTCCACATGCCGTGATCATCAACCGGATCGAGCCCGCAGCCGCTGGCAGTCTCACCATCGAAGCACTTGCCTCAACCCATGGCGGGCCCATTGCGGTCAATCGGGATCCCGATGGACGGCTGATCCCATTGCGCGCGATCTGGGGCGTTGGTCTCGCGCTTACTGCTTCAGATGGTGCAGCGCCTGCCCCGCATCGTGAAACAGTACCGCATTCGGCCTCCATCGACGGCGGCAACGAGCCGACACAGATTACCGTTGCCGGGAAGGTGAAGCTTTCGATCGCCGGCGAAGCGCCACTCACCCGCCTCTGGCGGGCTGCTGTCGGGCTCGTCATCCGCGAAAGCGGCTTCTAAGACACTGGAGGAGCACGTACCGCAAGGGCGACAACCGTCTGGAACTCATCGCGCAAAGGATCAGCTCGACAATCGA
>JBAWYY010000636.1:0-1603 GCA_037143285.1 Alphaproteobacteria bacterium
CGAGGCCTTCGACGGTGAGCGTGAAATCGCGCGCCTCGGTGCGCTTGTTGGAGATGTTGACGGTGTAGGCATCCCGGATCTGCCCGTCCGACAGCATGACGAAGAGCGGGTTGCGATCGTGCAGCACCCCGAGATAGGTGAAGCTGCGCGTGGCCAGCGCCACGGTCATGGCCCCACCCACAATGGCGATCACCAGCACGTAGAGGATGGTCCGCGGCCGGACGATCCGCCAGATTTCGGGACGCCCCTCGCTGCGGGCCTTGATGTTGACATCAGTATCATAGGCGATCAGGCGAACCGGCCGGTCGACCTTTTCCATCACCCGGTCGCAGGCATCGATGCAGAGCCCGCACTGGATGCAGCCAAGGTTGGACCCCTGCCGGATATCGACGCCGGTCGGGCACACGGCGACACACTGGCCGCAATCGATGCAATCACCGACCGCTGTTTCACCCTGCGCCTTCGCCCGTTCGGCGGTCTTCAGCGACATGCGCGGCTCGCCGCGATCAAGGCGGTACGTCACGTTCAGGGCGTATTCGTCGGTCAGGGCCGCCTGAATGCGCGGCCACGGGCACATGTAAAGGCAGACCTGCTCGCGCGCATGCCCGGCGAGGAGATAGGTCGTCGCCGTGAGAATGCCGATCCAGGCATAGGCCACGAGAGGCGCCTCGCCGGTGGCAAGATTGTAGACCAGCGTCGGTGCGTCGGCGAAATAGAGCACCCAGGCCCCGCCGGTCCACCAGGCGATCAGGATCCACAGCGTATGCTTGAGGGCCAGTTCCCCGACCCGTTTGGGCGTGAGGCCCGCCGCATTCTTCTTGATGCGCTCGCGCCGGTCACCCTCGACCCAGCGTTCAACGGCATAGAACAGATCGGACCACACGGTCTGCGGGCAGAGATAGCCGCACCAGACGCGCCCCGCGACGGCGTTCATCAGGAACAGCACCACCGCCGCGATGATCAGCAGACCGACGATGTAATAGAGTTCCTGAGGCCAGATCTCGATGAAGAAAAAATAGAACTTACGCTGCGGGAAGTCGATCAGGACGGCCTGGCTCGGCGCATTCGGGCCGCGGTCCCAGCGGACGAAGGGCAGTAAGTAGTAGACGCCGAGGCACAGGACCATCAGCACCCATTTGATCGTGCGGTAAGTGCCTTTCACCGACTGCGGATAGATCTCCCGCCGTTTCTCATAAAGCGGCAGATCATCTTCCGGAGGCAGTTCGGTCACAAGGGCGGACATATCAAATCCTGTCTTTCTTTGAAGTACCCCGTGACATTGGCACGGGGCACGTCGTGTCACGCTGTGCGGCGCCAAGCGGCGGGCCAGGAACCCCTCTCCCCAGCGGGAGAGGGGTTCTTGCGTGTGGAAGGCTCCGGTTATTTCTCGCCGCCACCCAGCGTGTGGACATAGACGGCGAGCGACTTGATCGTGACGTCGTCAAGCCGGGCCGACCAGTTCGGCATCACCGCGCCGCGCCCGTTCTGCAAGCCGGCAAGGATCGTTGCGGTATCGGAGCCATAGAGCCAGATCCCGTCCGTGAGATTGGGCGAACCGATCTCGCGATTGCCCTTGCCTTCCTCGCCATGGCAGACGACGCAG
>JBAWYY010000637.1:0-1601 GCA_037143285.1 Alphaproteobacteria bacterium
CGATTGTCTCCGCCGATGGGTCGAAAATCCTTGGGGTTGAGGCCCTTGCTCGCTGGTTCCATTCTTATCGCGGCCGCGTATCGCCGGCCGAATTCATTCCAATCGCCGAAGAAACCGGCCTTATCCATAAAGTCGGCATGGTTATCCTGGAGAAATCCTGCCGCGCGGCCATGCGATGGCCCGACTATTTTGTCTCGGTGAACGTGTCCCCCGTTCAAGTCCGCGACCCCGGCTTTCCCGCTGTGGTCGCCGATATCCTTGCGCGAACAGGCCTTACCCCGGATCGGCTTGTACTCGAGATCACCGAGGGGGTGCTCGTCGTTGACCCAAACGCGGCACGCAGCACATTATCGAAGCTTCGCGCGCTTGGGGTCGCCATCGCACTCGACGACTTCGGCACCGGCTATTCCTCGCTCTCCTATCTCCAGAATTTCCCGCTCGATAAGATCAAAATCGACCGCTCATTCGTGAACAATCTCGCCGTCGGCGCCGATGCTGCGGCCATCGTTCATTGCGTCGTTGCGCTTGGTCGAGCGCTCGGTCTTTCGGTGATCGCTGAAGGCGTGGAAACCGAGGAGCATCACCGCTTCCTGCAAGCAGCGGGCTGCCACATGTTGCAGGGCTATCGTTTCAGCAGGCCGGAACCCATCGTTGTGATCGACCGCTTGGCCGGCATTCATCAGCCTGCGTTGCTCAGTGTTGCGTGAAAGTACCTCGACATAGGCACCGTGCCTGAGGCAGGGTCGCGGCGATTTTTGGCCCAACCCGGATAAGCCCCATGACCGACGTGCTGCCCCTCGATCCCGCCCTGAAGTCGACGCTCGAAGGCATCACGACGGCGACCCTCACAACGGTCTTGTTAAAGAAGGGCGTTCGCTCCGCGTGGATGTCGGGGCCCATGCCCTTCTGCCACGCAGAAGGCCGCAAAGTAGGTCGTGCCTTTACCCTTCGGTTCGTGCCAGCGCGCGAGGACCTCGCAACCCCTGAAAGCTGGTCATCGCCCCGCTCGACCCGCGGCGCGATTGAGGCCATGCCCGAAGGCGTGATCACGGTGGTTGATGCCATGGGCATCACGGCCGCCGGCATTTTCGGCGACATTCTTTGCGCCCGCATGGCGAAGCGCGGCGTCACTGCGCTTGTGACCGATGGCGTCGTTCGCGATGCCGCTGGGGTCGAATCGACCCGCCTGCCGGTGTGGTGCGCGGGCGCTGCAGCGCCTGCCTCCGTCGCGGCTCTGACCTTCGTGAACTGGCAAGAGCCCATTGGCTGTGGTGGCGTGGCGGTTTTTCCAAATGACATCATCGTCGTGGACCGCGACGGCGCAGTGCTCATCCCCCAGGCCATGATCGACGATGTCGTGAAGGCGGCCGTTGCCCAAGAGCATCTTGAGGGCTGGATCATGAATGAAGTCGGCAAAGGTTTGCCGCTGCCCGGCCTCTATCCGCCCAATGCCGAGACCAAGGCGCGCTATGAGGCGGAAACCGGCCGCAAAGCTTGAGATTGCAGTCATCTCAGGACTTGCCCGAACCGCTGATCCGGGCCAGTTCTAGAGAATGGCCTCGTCGTTTGTCCCCCGACTCGTCTTTGCGCTCGTGAGCCTC
>JBAWYY010000638.1:0-1585 GCA_037143285.1 Alphaproteobacteria bacterium
GCGGCTATTGGCTTTGCTCAGGCAGCAGGCGTCCCCTACGAGCTCGGCATCATCCGCAACCACTATGTCGGTCGGACCTTCATTCAGCCGACCCAGTCTGTCCGCGAATTGGGGGTCAGGCTCAAGCACTCCGCCAATCGCGCTGTGATCGAGGGACGACGCATCACCTTGGTGGACGATTCCATCGTCCGTGGCACCACCTCGCGCAAAATCGTGAAAATGATGCGCGAAGCCGGCGCCACGGAAGTGCATTTCCGTATCGCCTCCCCGCCCATCAAGTTTCCGGACTTCTACGGCATCGACATGCCGGAGAAGGACAACCTTTTGGCCGCTCGTATGAGCCTTGATGAGATGCGGGCCTATTTAGGCGTCGAGAGCCTCGCCTTCATCTCCATCGATGGCCTTTACCGGGCGCTGGGCGAAACCGGCCGCAATGCCGTCTTGCCGCAATATACCGACCACTATTTCACCGGGGACTACCCGACCCCCATCACCGATCTCATCGGCGAAGGGCCTAAGCAATTGTCGCTGCTCGCAGAGGCGAGTTGATACGAGCCTCATAAGTCCACGGCCTAACCCCACTCTTTGCGACTGTGAGACCTGATCGCGCCATGTCCAAACCCTTTGCCACCATGATTGCTTGCGTGACCGGTGCGTCTCGCGGGATCGGCCGCGAGGTTGCCAAGCAATTGGCCGCAGGCGGCGCCCATGTGGTGGCCGTTGCGCGGACCCAGGGTGGGCTTGAGAGCCTGGATGACGAGATCAGACAGGCTGGCGGCACCGCGACCCTTGTGCCGATCGATCTCAAAGATTTCGACGCCATCGACCGTTTAGGTCTTGCGATCCATGAGCGCTGGGGTCGGCTTGATATCTTGGTCGCCAATGGCGCGATCCTCGGCCCCATTTCCCCGCTCGGTCATGTCATCCCGAAGGAATGGGACATGACGGTCGCAACAAATATCACCGCGCAATGGCGTCTCGTGCGGTCGCTTGACCCGCTGTTGCAAGCCTCCACTGCGGGACGTGCGGTGTTTGTCACGTCTGGTGCTGCCACGAAGTGCCGGCCGTTCTGGGGACCCTATAGCGTCACCAAGGCGGCCCTTGACGCGCTCGCCCGGACATACGCCGCAGAGACCGAGAAGAGCGCCATTCGGGTCAATCTGTTCAATCCCGGCCCGATCCGCACCACCATGCGTGCTCAAGCCATGCCCGGCGAGGATCCAACGACGCTTGAGACGCCGGATGGGCCGGCCAGCGCCATCGTCGCGCTTTGCCGGCGTGAGCTGAAGGATACCGGGCGTCTCTACGACTATCCGAGCAAGGCCTTTTTGGATTTTAAAGCGCCGGCCTGACGAAACCCGAAGTGACGAACGCGCCTTTCAGCTTAGCTCTCGAAAGGGTTTGCCGTCTTCTTGACATGGAACCGGATGGGCGTGCCCGCCATGTCAAAGGTCTCGCGCAAGCCATTGACGAGATAGCGTAAATAGCTTTCGGGCAAGGCCTCAGGACGCGAACAGAATGAAACGAAGGTCGGCGGGCGTGTCTTGGCTTGCGTCATATAGCGCATCTTGATGCGCCGCCCCGA
>JBAWYY010000639.1:0-1582 GCA_037143285.1 Alphaproteobacteria bacterium
CGGCCGAGCGAGATCATACTCACGCTCCATGTCGCCGAGGGCCACCTCACCGGCATCGAGATCGGCGGCAGCGCATTGATCGTCAGCGAAGGCAAGCTCTTCGTCTGAAACGAATGCCGCTTCGGAGGATGGTTCCCCCCGCATGACGATCACGCGGGAGGGACAGATCGAAACACGGCTCTATCAAGCGCGACGGCAGTAGCGATAGCCGTCTTCACCGATCCAGCAACGGCGACGCGGTGTGGTCTCAGCACCGATAATAGCGCCACCGACGCCACCGATCGCAGCACCCGCAAGGGCCCCGCCGGCGCTGCCAGTGGCAAGGCCGCCGATGAGCGCACCAGCGCCCGCGCCAATGGCGCCGCCGGCAACCGCCCGTTCTTCACGTTGCGTGCAGGCGCCGAGCATCAGCGCGCAAGCGCCGACAAGCATCAATTTCTTGATCATGGGTTCCCCCTATCTATGGATTGCATCCAGCCCCATCACGTTACGCAACCAAAATCCTTTTGGAAAGATGTGCTTGCTGTCACGGTCAAACAGCATTGATATTGGTCTGATCAAGGGTTGCCATGGCCATTAGCATTCACCGAATTTTGGAAACGAACCTGACACTTAGCGACGGTCCATGGCCCTTCGCCGAGCAGAATGCGGTATCAATTGCCGAGGCTTGGGCCGAAGCATTGAGGCGAACGCCCGCCATGTTCAACGGCCGCGTCCTTGTTCTGACCGCAGGTCGACGAGAAGGAACACGCTTCGTCGGGTCCTATGCCACGGTCGACTACTCGGCGTTTTTTCATTACCTGCGCGCCGGCCACAACGACGGGAGCACTCGCAACGCTTTTTCGCTTGCGGCACTGACGGCATCAGACGACGGCTTGGTCCTCGGTGTGATGGGCCAAAACACGGCAAATGCAGGGAGAGTTTACTTTCCTGGCGGCACGCCTGATGCCAGTGACGTCTTTGACGGCCGGGTGAACTTAACAGCCAGCGCTTTGCGCGAATTGGAAGAAGAGACGGGGATAGGCCCCGAGGATATCCGCCCAGAGCGTGGCTATATCTTGGTAGAGGCCGGAACCCGACTTGCCTTCATGAAAATCATGCGGTCGCCGTTGGACGGCCCCAGCCTCGCACGCAAGATCGAGGCGAACCTAGTCCAACGCAACCTTGATGAACTCGCCGGCGTCCGACTAATCCGCTCGGCGGACGATATTGACGAGGCCATCATGCCCGAATTCCAGTGCGCCTATATCCGCTGGTGGTTCAAAACCGGCCGTTACCGTCCGCGGCTTAAGGATAGCCATAGCGGTTCTTAACCGCCCGCAGGCGCGCGCCCGCTTCGCCAGCTTGCCCTGCGGCGCAGGCCTCCTCGGAGCCACGGAGATCCGCAAGCACTCGACCATGAACCTCGCGCGCCACATGACCTGTTGCGAGGTCATTATCCATGACCGCGCGGAAGCGAGCGATCTCGCCGCTACAGCCAGCCCCTTCCGGCAGGCGGAACCCGGCCGGCGTCACATAATTGCCGGCTTGCGCGACAGGTGCGGCGACCGGCTGAGGTGCCGGGGCTTCCGCTGTCGTTGTG
>JBAWYY010000640.1:0-1580 GCA_037143285.1 Alphaproteobacteria bacterium
CGCGCTGCAAACCCATTCCGCAGCCGCCGCTTGGCGGCCGGCGCCCGTCCTCTCGGGACCATGAGGAACCATGCTGGCCTTCCGATCCAGAGCCTTCGACATATTGATCGGTCTGTGGACCGGTTTGTTCGGATTGTTCATCCCGTTTCTGTTGACTGCGGGCCCAAAACGGCTGCGCGCCGTGTCTCGCCTCTGGGCAAGCGGTGTCCTCTGGCTGCTTCGCTATGTCGTGGGGCTCGATTATCGCGAGATCGGTCTTGAGAATCGCCCCAAAGAGGCCTGCCTCATCGTCTGTAATCACCAGTCCACGTGGGAGACCATTGCGCTCCTGAGCCTGTTTCCGGATGTGGCTGTCGTGGCAAAGGAAGAGCTTCTGAACATCCCGATCTTCGGCTGGTATTTGCGCAAATCACCGATGATCACGATTGATCGGGAATCCGGCACCCAGGCCTTTCGCCGCATGGTCGAGGGAGCCAAAACCGCGCTCAGCGAGGGCCGCTCGGTCCTGCTCTTTCCAGAGGGCACGAGGCGCCCGCCCGACACCCCCATTGCCTTCAAGCGCGGGGTTGAAATGCTGTGCGATCGCCTGGATGTGGCGATCTTGCCCGTGGTGGTCGATTCCGGTCGCTTCTGGGGCATAGAGAACAAGCCGCGGCGCGCCGGTATGATCACCGTATCGAGCCTGCCGGCCCTGCATTCTGGACCCAAGGGCTCGGAGCTGATGCGGGCCGCGATGGATGCCATGGAAGCGGAGCGCCTGCGCATGGCGGCCGTTGCTGCAGGCTGACAATTGGGCTCTCATCAACGGGACGTGAATGACCGAATGCGAGACCTTGATGCAGCCGACCCATGGCAAAGAGATCCTCTACCTCTCCCGCGATCAGGTCATCGCCTGTGACCTCAGCCTCGCTGATATCGAGGGCGCAGTTCACAACGCCTTTTTGCGCCATAGCGAGGGGCAGGCGTGGTCCCATCGCAAGGTGACCATCAAAGCGTCTGGCAATGCGGTCTTTCGCGGCAAGGGCGGCGTTCTGAGTTCGCCCAACTTCGGCGCCTTCAAATGGTTCGGCTACTTCCCCAACAATGCCGACCGCGGCTTGCGGGATTTCTCGCCCATGGTCCTCCTCAATGACGGCTCCGATGGATTGCCGGTGGCCATGATGGACGGGACGTGGCTCTCCGAGGTGCGCACCGCCGCGATCACCCTTGTGGCGGCCCGTCCCATGGCGCGGGCGAACTCCAGTCGGATCGCCTTCGTAGCCTGTGGTGCTCAGGCGCGGCGGCACCTGGAAACCTTTGTGCGAGCTTTTCCTTTGAAGGAAGTCGTCGCTTACAGTCGGCGCCGTACGACCGCTGAGGCCTTTGCCGTCCTTGCGCGTGAGATGGGGCTGCGGGCCGAGGTCACCGAGAGCCCTGAAGCAGCGGTGAAAGGGGCGGATATCGTCATCAGTTCCGTGCCCCATGGTGCGGCAGGAGGCGGTTTTCTCCAGGGGGATTGGGTGTCACCGGGAACCTTTGTTGCGGCCGTCGATCTCGGCTTCGGCTGGCGCCGCAAAAGCCTCGGCGGCTTTGATCGCACC
>JBAWYY010000641.1:0-1578 GCA_037143285.1 Alphaproteobacteria bacterium
CGCCATCACCGAATCTATCCCAAGCAGCGACACGCCGCGCAGGATGAAGGGCGCAACCGTTGCCGGCAGATCCATGCCCTGGGCAAGACCGCAGGCGGCAACAGCACCGCCATATTTGGTCATCGACAGCACATTGGCGAGGGTATGCGAGCCAACGGAATCAACCCCGCCCGCCCAGCGCTCCCGCGCAATGGGCTTGGCCGGGCCTGACAATTCGGCGCGGTCGATCACTTCGGTAGCGCCAAGGTCCTTCAAATAGCCGGCCTCCTGCGCGCGCCCGGTGGAGGCGATCACGTGATAGCCGAGCTTGCCAAGGATGGCGGTTGCCACCGAGCCGACGCCACCGGCCGCCCCCGTCACCACCACAGGCCCTCGCGAGGGCACGATGCCATGACGTTCCAGCGCCATAACGCAGAGCATGGCGGTATAGCCGGCGGTCCCGATCGCCATGGCGTCATGGGCGGAAAGCCCTGCCGGCAAGGGGATCAGCCAATCGCCCTTCACCCGGCTCTTTTCCGCATAGGCGCCGAGATGGGTCTCGCCGGTGCCCCAGCCGTTCAGCACCACGGCATCTCCAGGCTTGAAATCGGGATGGTCGGAGGTCTCCACAACACCTGCGAAATCAATGCCTGGGATCATGGGGAAGCGGCGCACCACCGGCGCCTTGCCGGTGATGGCGAGGCCATCTTTATAGTTCACCGTGGAATGGGTGACCCTTACGGTCACGTCACCCTCCATCAGGTCCTGGGTATCGAAGCTATCGAGTGCAGCCGAGGTGCCGGTTTCACCCTTGGTGATGACGACGGCTTTGAAGCGCGACATGGAACCCTCCGCTGCGCATGACATGAAGCGCGCCAACCTCGCTTGCCTGCCTCAAGCCCGCAAGAGGGCAAAGGCCTCCGCCGATCGACCAATGGCGAGATGATCCGTACTAAACCGAAAGGCCCATCGGGCCTATGCTCGGTTAGGTTGAAGACGAGGAGCCCTCCCATGACTGATCAAGCAGATGACTGATCAAGACGATCATCCTCCCGGGCTTGCCGAAGCGCCGCATTTCCACGGCCACCGCGAGCGCCTGCGCCAGCGCTTCCGTGATGCGGGCGCTGAAACTTTCGCCGATTATGAATTATTAGAACTGGTGCTGTTCCGCTCGATCCCGCGTCGCGACGTGAAGCCACTGGCCAAGACGTTGATCAAGCGCTTCGGTTCCTTCGGCGAGGTGATGGCGGCCCCCATCAATCTGCTCGTTGAGGTTGAGGGTGTGAGCGAGGGGGTGGCCACCGACCTGAAGCTCATCCAGGCCGCTTCCGTTCGCATTGGCCGAGGGGCTGTTGCCTCCCGCCCGGTGCTCTCCTCATGGTCGACTGTCATCGACTATTGCCGGACGGCCATGGGCTTTGAATCGCGCGAGCTCTTCCGCGTGCTCTATCTTGATCGCCGCAATGCATTGATCGCAGACGAGATCCAGGGCGAAGGCACGGTGGACCACACCCCGGTCTATCCGCGCGAGGTGGTCAAACGCGCGCTTGAACTGTCGGCCACCGCCATCATCCTGGTGCACAATCACCCCTCGGGCGA
>JBAWYY010000642.1:0-1570 GCA_037143285.1 Alphaproteobacteria bacterium
ATCCGCTGCTGCCGCTCGACATGGCGGTGCCCGGCATCCTCTCTGCGAGCTTCCACGGCGCGGGTCCAGACCTCGCGTTCAAGCAGGGCGGCTGCCCGGGCCTCGGCACGCCGCCGAAGTCGGTGGACTTCAACAATCCGGCCAACGTTGTGGGCACCGGCCCCTACAAGCTTGGCGAATACACGCGCGGGACCCGCATCCTGCTCGAGCGCAAGGATGACTACTGGGGCACCAAGCCGCACTGGAAGACCGTCAGCTTCCGGCCGCTCACGGCCGCGGGACCGCGCGTCGCCGCGCTTCTGGCCGGCGATGTCGACATGATCGAGAACCCGCCGATCCAGGACTTCGACCGGGTCAAGCAGGCCGGCCTGACCATCGTTCAGGGCCTGTCCAACCGCCTCATCTATGTGCATCTCGACCAGTTCACCGGCCCCGACTGGAAGACCCCGGGAGTGAAGGGCTCCGACAAGAACCCCTTCCTCGACAAGCGGGTCCGTCTGGCCTTCTCCAAGGCGATCAACCGCGATGCCATCGTCGAGCGCATCATGGGCGGCGTTGCCGTGGCGGCCGGCGACCTGCTGCCGGTGCCGCTGTTCGGCACCTCGAAGGATTTGAAGCCGGAGAAGTACGATCCGGACGGCGCCAAGAAGCTGCTGGCCGAGGCTGGCTATCCCAACGGCTTCGAGCTGGTGCTGGGTTCGCCCAATGATCGCTACATCAATGACGAGAAGGTGGCACAGGCCGTGGCGCAGATGCTGACGCGCATCGGCATCAAGACCAGCGTCGACTCGATGACGGCCTCGACCTTCTTCACGCGGCGCAACAAGTTCGAATTCTCGGCCTATCTGGCCGGGTGGGGCGCCGACACCGGCGAGCTATCTAACTCGCTGGTGGCGCTGGTGGCGACGTTCGATCCGCAGACCGGGTTCGGCGGCACCAACCGCGGCCGCTACTCCAACAAGGCCATGGACGAGGTCGTGCGCAAGGCGCTCGCCACGATCGACGACAAGGCGCGCGAGGCGCTGCTGCAGCAGGCGGCACGGATGGTGCAGGAGGATGTCGGCATCATCCCGCTGCACTTCGAGGTGACGCCCTGGGCGTTCCGCAAGGGGCTCGGCTACGTGCCCCGCGTCGACCAGTACACGCTCGCGTTCGAGGTCAAGCCGACCCCGTAAGGCACTTGCCCGGCGGCCGCACGGGCGGTCGCCGGGCACAGGAGGCCCCATGCTCGTCTATCTCATCCGGCGGCTCGGACAGGCCCTGATCGTCGTCGCCGTGATGGCGACGATCGTTTTCCTGTCGATCTATGCGGCGGGCAACCCGGTCGACATCCTCGCCAATCCCAATGCCGACCCGAAGGAGCTGGCCGAGGTGGCAGCGCGCCTCGGTCTCGACCGGCCGTTGTGGGAGCAGTTCGGCCTGTTCGTCTGGAACGCGCTGCACGGCGACCTGGGCCGATCGTTTGTCTACAACGAGTCGGCCCTGAAGCTGATCGCCCAGCGGATGCCGGCAACGCTCGAGCTGGCGCTGGTGGCGCTGGTGTTCTCGATCCTGATCGGCATCCCGCTCG
>JBAWYY010000643.1:0-1563 GCA_037143285.1 Alphaproteobacteria bacterium
GCGACCAGGGGAGCCAGCGCGATGACGAAGGTGGCGTAGATGGCGGTCGTCGCGAGTCGGTCGATGGAGTGACGTCGGCCTTCGACTGCGAAGCTCCACGCGGTCTGCAGGCCGACGAACAGCAGGACGGCGACGACGAGGGTGCCGGCGATGCCGTCGACCGAGGTGAGCAGGTTGAGCAGAATCGCAAGCACGACGGCGCCACCGGCGACGGCTGCGACCGACCAACGCGGCAGCTTGCCGCCGGTCAGCGCGTCGTGCAGGAGCCGGTCGGACTCGGTGCGCTCTCCGTCGGAGAGACGGCGCGGGTCGGTGGTGCCGGACATCAGTTCGCCCCCGAGAACTCGGCGCGGCGTGCGATGACGATGCGGGCCGCCATGTTGACGCCCAGGGTGATGACGAACAGGACGAGGCCGCTGGCGATGAGGGCCGAGAGCCCGATCGGGCCCGCCTCGTTCCACTTGAGGGCGATGTTGGCCGCGAAGGTCGTGCCGCCGGGCTCGGTGATGTGCCAGTTGATGTCGAACGACGCCGACAGGATGAGCGCGACGGCGATCGTCTCGCCGAGCGCGCGCCCGAGCCCCAGCATCGAGGCCGAGATCATGCCGGGCTTGGCGAACGGGAAGATCGCCATCCGCACCATCTCCCAGCGCGTCGCGCCGAGGGCCAGCGATGCCTCGATGTGCGCCCTCGGGGCCTGCACGAACACCTCGCGGCTGATCGCGGAGATCGTCGGCAGGATCATGATCGCGAGGACCGTGCCGGCGATCGCGATGGAGCGCGTGTACTGGTCGAGGTCGTTCCGGAAGAGCGGGATGAAGCCGAGGTAGTCGTTGAGCCAGGTCAGCAGGCCCTCCATCTGCGGCATGAGGAAGGCGAGCCCCCACATGCCGAAGATGATCGACGGGACAGCGGCGAGCAGGTCGGTGACGAACCCGAGGATGCTCGCGAGCCGCCGCCCGGCGTAGTGCGCGATGAACAGCGCGATCCCGATACCGACGGGCACCGCCAGGAGCATGGCGATGATCGAGGTCATCAGCGTGCCGAAGGCGAGGGCCGCGATGCCGAAGAACGCCGGCTTGGCGTCGGGCGTCCACTTGGTCTCGGTGAAGTAGTTGGCCGTGTTGGCCTGCAGGCTGGGGATCGCGCGCCAGATCAGGAAGGCGGCGATCGCGGCCATGATCGCGAGGATCAGCACACCGGCGCCGCGTGAGAGTCCGAGGAACACGCGGTCGCCGCGGCGCACCGCCTGTCCCTTGATGCCGTCGACCGCAGGGGCCGGCGAGGGGGTGCCGGGGGGCTCGACTGCCGTGCTCATCGGTTGACCGCCGTGTTCGTCAGGAGTGGATGCGCTCCAGGGGTGACAGGCCGCAGCCCGCCACCCCTGGAGACACTAGCCGGGTCAGGCGATCGCGGAGACCGCGGCGCGAACCTTCGTGATCAGGTCGCCCGAGATCGGCACGTAGCCGATGTCCGTGAGCTTGGCCTGGCCCTCTTCGCTGGCGGTGTAGGTGAGGAAGGCCTTGGTGAGGTCGAGGTCGGTGCCGGTGAGGCCCTTCTCGC
>JBAWYY010000644.1:0-1562 GCA_037143285.1 Alphaproteobacteria bacterium
TCTCTCAGCAGCCTTAAGGGCGGCCCGCGCCGATGATGGCGTCAAGCGCCGCATTGAAGAGCTCGGTTCCCTTGTCCCAGCGCCTGATGAGCGCACGCCCGCTCACCTGCGTACGGTCGTCGCCCAGGATGTGGAACGCTGGGCTCAAGTCATCCGCGCCGCCGGCATAGCCCCGCAGTGAGATCGTGATCCCCTGCCCTCCCCCAGACCCGAACCCGCACACGCCGCGTCTCACAGCGCCAGCGCTTGCCTGTGATTGCCATGTGCACGTCTTCGAGGCCGCGCGCTTCCCCTATGCCGAGACGCGCGGCTACACGCCGCCCGATGCGACGCTAACAACCTTGCGGGAATTGCATGAGACGCTCGGCATCTCCCGCGCAGTCCTAACCCACGCCAGCGTCCACGGCAGTGATCCCCGCGCGGTCTTGGAAAGCGCTCGCCTCGACCTCGAACGCTATCGCGCGGTCGTGACCGTCGCCGCTAATGTCACTGAGGCCGAGCTTGCTGAGATGCATCGCTGCGGCGCTCGGGGAATGCGTGTCAATCTCGTCGATAAGGGTGGCATGCCCTATCGATCGCTCGATGAGCTTGAGCGTGTCGCGGCAAAAGTCGCAGCGCTTGGATGGCACGTGGAGTTTCTTGTCCATGTTCACGACTACGCGGACCTTTGGCCGCTCGCGTCGCGCCTGCCTTGCGATGTGGTCATCGGCCATCTCGGCTATATGCCCGCAGCGCTTGGCCCAGACCACCCAGCCTTTCTTGCGCTCTTACGTGCGCTAGAAGCCGGCAAGACCTGGGTGAAGCTGACCGGCCCCTATCGGATCAGCGCAGAAAGCGACCTGCCCTATACGGACGTCGGACGCCTCGCCCAAGCGCTGATCGCGACCCGCAGTGACCGGATTCTTTGGGGCTCTGATTGGCCGCACGTGATGTGCAAAAAGCCCATGCCCAATGACGGCGATCTCATTGATCTCGTGCTCGATTGGGCACCCGACGCAGCCACGCGCAAGACGATCTTCGTCGACAATCCAGCAAGACTCTACGGTTTTCCCTCGTGACTGCTCAGCAGAGGCCAGAATGGGTACGACACGCCGCCATTGTCTTGCACTTGCAATCGGGGCAGCACTCGTGACCTCGGCCAAAGCCGCAGAGCCGACTGTCGTCTCGCTCGGAACCGCAACGCCTGGTGGCGGCTTTCCGCTCTACGGTGAAGCTTTCGCCGCCGCGATCAATGCGAGCGATTCAACGCTTGCAATAACACCTCGAAACACCCGCGGCAGCTCGGAAAATGTGCCGCTGTTGGAAAGCGGCGCGCTTGATCTGGCACTCGTGCAAGGCGAAGCGGCATATGAGGCGCTCAATGGCATCGGACGGTCGAAAGCGGATTTGCGCATCCTCAGCGCTATGTATTCCTCGCCTGGCATGTTCGCGGTCCGTGCGGATTCACCCGCCCAAACAATCTCCGATCTCGTCGGCAAGCCGGTCGCCTTTGGCGCGGCGGGCTCTGGGCTCGTCATCCTCGCCCGCTATGTTCTCGACGGCATTGGCCTCGATATGAACCG
>JBAWYY010000645.1:0-1559 GCA_037143285.1 Alphaproteobacteria bacterium
GGCACATCCTGCGAGGCGGAACGCCGCGAAACCGTCCCGCCCTCAAGGCCATCATGCAACGCACGTCATTGGCAGCCACGCGGCTCGGGATTGGTCTTTATCTTCTCGGCGTTTTCTTTTTCGCACTGAACGATGCGCTCGGCAAATGGCTGGTCGCCGATTATGGCGTCGGCCAATTGCTCTTCCTGCGATCGGTCGGCGCGCTGATCGTGCTGGCCCCCTTCGCCTGGCGGGTGCGCAAGGACCTGTTCGTCAAGGACAGATGGGGCCTCCAGCTCCTGCGCGTCATCGGGATGACGGCAGATTCATGGTGCTTTTATGCTGCCACACGCACCATGCCGCTTGCTGACGTGATGACCTTCTACATGGCCGCGCCGCTGATCATCACGGCCCTGTCGGCGCCGCTGCTCGGCGAGCGCGTCGGCGCCGTGCGGTGGGGCGCGGTTCTCGTCGGCTTTGTCGGCGTGCTCGTGGCCCTTCAGCCCAGCAGCGCCGCCTTTTCGCCCGATGCGCTGATCGCCTTGTTCGGCGCCACCATGTTCGGCCTTTCGATCACCATCACCCGCCAGTTGCGCCAGACCCACTGGCTGCCGCTCGTCACGGTCCAGTTTGCCTTTACCGGCCTGTTCGGTGCCGGCATGTCGGCGATCCATTGGGTCCAGCCCGGTCTTGTCGATCTTAGCCTGATGTTCCTGCTCGGCATCGTTGCCATGGGCTGCTTTGTCGCGATCGCCAAGGCCCTGTCGATTGCCCCGGCCTCGGTGCTGGCGCCCTTCCAGTATTCCTCCATCGTCTGGGCAACGATCCTCGGCGTGATGATCTGGAATGACATCCCTACCGTGCCGATCCTCATCGGCAACGCGATCATCATCGCCAGTGGTCTCTTCGTCTTCTACAACGAGACCCGTGTGCGCGCTGAACAGGAACCTCAGTCGGTGTGAAACACCTCTTCCATCATCGCCCACCACTCGCCCTTGGCCCGCGTTTCGAGCGGGTTCTGCATCGGTCCGCAGATCGACCACCATTTCTGCATGATCGGCTCCTTTGCCATGCCGGCCATGTCGGCGGCAAAATCGGTGCCGTGATATTCCCAGTAGGCAAACATCACGTTCTCTGGCTCGCGCAGGAAGATCGAGTAATTCTTGATGTTGGCGGCTGAAATCAGCGCGAGGATCTCTGGCCAGACCGCGGCGTGCAGCCGCTTGTATTCCGCCATCGTCTCAGGCTTCAGCCCGATCATCTGCCCCATCCGCTGCATGGTCGTCTCCCTCGATGCGCCTGTACCGGCGCTGCAGGCAGGCTAAACCTTCCAGCAGAAAACGGAACAGTCCCTTTTTCACACCCGGGCGCGCGAGGCACCGGGAACATGGCGCGACACGGTGCGGGTCTCGCCAAGTATCCCGCGCGGACGCACGATGAGGATGACAACCAGCGCAACCCCGATCGCCACCAGCTGGAGGGATGCGGCGCGCGCCTGCTCGTCGACTGGCACAACATCGGCTTCACCGTGCTCGGCCTCACGCTGCAGGAAGCGGTCGAAAAAATGCGCGGCCCCGTCA
>JBAWYY010000646.1:0-1555 GCA_037143285.1 Alphaproteobacteria bacterium
GATCATCGAGCCCTTCGTTCAACCCGAAACGGGGGGCGAAACCGGTGGTGGCTGTCAGGCGCGTCGTGTCGCTCGGCGCGCGATCACGGGGGAGCTGATAGGCAACCGTTGGGTGATCGGGGTCGAGCGACCAGCGGAAGGCCGGCTGGCGCTGGGCAAGTGCCGCGCAGAGATCGGCCATGGTGAAGACCTCGGGACCAGCGAGATCAAACACCGGCGCGCCGGTGAGCGGTGCATTGAGGAGGGCTGCAAGGCCCGCCGCCGCATCGCGAACCGAGAGCCAGGCGCCAGCACCCGGACGAGAGAGGCACACCTCTTCTCCCCGTGCGAGGCAGGCCATGATTTGGGCGGGCACGGACAAGATCTCGCGCACACCCGTATCGCGCTCATAGGCGCCATAGACGGCGCTGAGCCGGAGCACCGGCACGGTGAGACCATAAACGGCACTCAGCCGGATCGCGACCAGCTCCGCCGACAGCTTGCTGATGCCATAGAGCGAGGTGGGTGCCGGCGGATCGCGCAGGGCATCGAAGGTGCCAGCGGCCGGCTTGGTCAGGGGATAGACACTGCCCGAGGAGGCATGGACGACGCGGGCAACGCCTCGCTCGCTGGCCGCACGCATAAGGGCAGCGGTTCCCTCCACATTGACGGCGATCACCCGCTCAGGCGTCAGGCGCTCGATCTCAGGCCCTGCGGTGATTGCTGCGCCGTGGACGACGGACGTGACGCCGTGGTCGGCCATGACGCGGGACAGAGCCACGCCGTCGCGGATATCGCCGAGCGTCAAGGGAACGCCCTTTGGCCACCAGCCCATCGGGGCCTCGCGGTCGGCAAAGCCAACTACGCCTCGCCCCAGCCCATGGAGGTGATGGATCAGCCCAAGACCGACAAAGCCGGTCGCACCGGTAACGAGGATGGTCATGAGGCTACTCCGCCGCCGAACGCGCTTGCATGGGCTTTACATCGCGGACCTCGGCTTGACGCACATCATAGGTCGAAAGCGACGCCCAATGCTCGTCGATATCCTCGGCGAAGAGCCCGCGCGTGATGCCATGGACGAGGATCGGCACAGCCGTGGTCATGGCATTGATGGAAGACCCTGATGGCCCGAAGCTCATGGTCGAGGCTATCGCGAAGAGGTGGATGTTCTTGATCCAGGGGGTCAGGCCCGCTTCACGCTCGATAAAGGCATAGTCGGGGCCGAGATAGGGGAACTCGGCGAGCCGTTCATTGACCTCATCCGCCGGCGGGGCATAGCGATCCACCCAGCGGGCAATATTGTCGCCGAAGCGGGCGAGCTCCGGGCGCGCGCCATAGTCAATTGCCATGCCCGTGCCGGCAATGACGAAATCGCAAGCGAACGGCCCCTCGGGCGTCTCCGCGATGACCTGGCTTCCTTCAGCGCGGGCATCGCCCCAGGGAGCTGCGGTGCGCAGGATGAAATTCGGATGGCGGGCGCAGCGATCATAGGTGTCCTGCGGGAAGCCCTCGCGCAGGCCAAGGATGTAGCTCATGAAACGCCAGCGCCATTCGTCGCTCATCTCGCTCAAGTGGG
>JBAWYY010000647.1:0-1550 GCA_037143285.1 Alphaproteobacteria bacterium
GGTCAACCTCGAAAAGGCGCTGCGACTGGCCGACCGGTTGGGCGGGCATCTGGTGAGCGGCCATGTCGACGGCCTGGGTGAGGTGGTGGCTTTCGAGGCGGTCGGCGAATCATGGCGCCTCGACATCCGCCTGCCGGCGATGCTCTCGAAATATCTGGCCTACAAGGGCTCGGTCACGGTCAACGGCACCAGCCTGACCGTCAATACCGTGAAAGACCTGCCTGATGGTGGCTGCGAGATCAGCATCAATCTGATTCCGCATACCCTGCAGTCGACCACGCTCAAGCACCTGAAGGCGGGCTCACGGGTCAATCTCGAGATCGACCTGATCGCCCGCTATGTCGAGAGAATGCTCAGTGTGCCGCTCAGTTCGCCACTCAGTCTGCCGTCGCACCCGAACTCTTGACCACCGGGCCCCAGCGGTTGATTTCGGCGCGGATCATCTCGGCCATCTGGTCGGGGCCTGCGCCCACGATGACATAGCCCACTTCGGTCATGCGCTTTACATAGTCAGGCGATTTCGTGGCCTTGACCGCTTCATCGGCCAGCTTTGCAACAATCTCTTTCGGCGTGCCAGCCGGCACGGCCAGGCCGAACCAGACGCCCGATTCATAGCCCTTGACGCCGGCCTCGGCCACCGTCGGCAGATCGGGCAGGGTCGGGTCCCGACGCGCGCCGGTGGTCGCCAGCGCATTCAGACGTCCTGCCTTGATGTGCGGCAGGGCCGACGGGATATTGTCAAACATCAGGTTGACCTGGCCGCCGATCAGGTCGGTCAGTGCCGGGGCGCTGCCCTTGTAGGGCACATGCACGATGTCGATCTTCGTGAGTTGTTTGAAGAGCTCGGCCGACATATGGATGCTGGTGCCGCTGCCGCTCGAGGCAAAGGTCATTTTGCCGGGCTGGGCTTTGGCCAGAACGCGCATCCAGCGTTGGCGTGCGGCGTTCGCAGGATCGGCTGCGGCTTGGGAGTGCGGTGCGGAAACTGTCATTGGCGCGTCATCCAACTTGTCTATACAAGTTTGTTTAGACCAATCCGACAAACTTGTCTATACAAGATACGTTCAAGCGGCGGCGCGCCAATAGCGCAGCTCCGAGAAGTTTTTGTGGCGCTTTGCGGACGCCGGCAAGGAGGGCGTTGATGGAACCGATCTACGGCGACGATACGAGCCCGGCCGTGTGGAAGCGCATCGAAGAAGCGCTGTTCCGCGAGATCGCCGCGCGCGGCAACAAGCCGGGCGAACGCCTGGAATCGGAAGGCGCTCTCGCGCGCCGCTTCGGCGTGAACCGGCATACGGTGCGCCGCGCCATCGGCGGGCTTGTGCAGCGCGGGCTTGTGCGCGTGGAGCGCGGGCGCGGCTCGTTTCTGGTGGGTGCGGCCGTTGAATATGCGCTGGGTCCGCGCACGCGCTTTTCGGAGAACCTGCTGCGCCAAGGGCGATCGCCGCACCACGAGATTCTCGGCATTGCCGAAGTGTTCGCATCCAAACCCATCGCCAAGGCGTTGGGTTTGCGCGTCGGCCGGCCGGTCGTGGCGTGGCGCTCGGTCG
>JBAWYY010000648.1:0-1549 GCA_037143285.1 Alphaproteobacteria bacterium
CAACCGACTGGGCATGGCCCGCAAGCAGTTGGTAACGCGCGGTCCGGGCCGCACTTTGAAGCGCTGTCTCCGGCTTATCGCCGGTCCAGGTCAGGATCGTTGCTGGGAGCCCAAGCCTTTCAGCGGACTCAACGACAAGTTCGCATTCGGCTCGTGATTGGGCGCGAAGGCCATGATCGACGGTCGCAATCTCAAGAACGGGGCCATGGTCTAACCCCTGGCGCCAGCGCCAGAAGGCAGCCAACATGCCCATGGAGTCAGGCCCACCCGAGACGGCAAGGACAAGGGTCATTTCGTCGCAAAATTCTGCGAGAAGATCGGTTAAGGCAGCGTCGTCGAGCGCTGCCGGATCAGCACCGTGCACGACGCTGCTCGCCCTCAACCGCAGTCCGGGTCGCCTGCCCCGCATTGGGATAGCGGCGAGCAACTTCCGCCCAGGCCGCACAGCCTGCCTCCCGCTCGCCCAAGGCATTGAGCGATTGACCGAGCCGCAAAAGCGATGACGGCGCGCGATTGATGCGCGAATAGTCCGTCGACACTTTCAAAAACTGTTCCGCTGCCTCGCGATATTGGCGGCGCTGATAGAGGCTTTCGCCGAGGCTATAGGTCGCGTCCCCCACGAGCCGATCGCGCGGATAGTTTCGAATGAAGGTCCGAAGCGCGATATCAGCTTGGTCAAACTCGCGGCGTTGGAGGTAGCCAATCGCCAGATCATATTCATCCCGCGACGATGGCGAGAGGATTTGAGGTTGGGTGCCGACACCTGCCGGACGTCCGCCCTCAGGTGGCGCTAAGCTCGGATCATTCGCGGCCTGGCCGGCAAGCTGGCCGAGATCCAGGGGCCCCGCCGCAGGCGCAACCGAGGTCACGCCGGTCTGGGTAGAGGCCCCGCGCGTCGGCCCGCCGAGATCGCGCGGCGCGCCCGGTGCGCTTGCCTGAGCATTGGGGTCGAACGCGTCGCCGCGGCCTTGGCGCTGAGGTTGCGCCGGTTGCTGGGCCGGCGGACGCTGACCCTGCGGACGGGCACCCCCGCGTGCGCCTTCCAGTTCATTGATCCGGAATTCGAGATCACCCTGGGTGCGCTTCAACTGGTCTTCAAGCTGCCGATTGCGGAAGGTCAGCTGCTCGACCTGACCATTCAGGGTACGAACCTGAGCCTCCAATCGTTGAAGGCGGTCAAGAAGGTCGGCGCTCGACTGCGCACGGGCAGGTGCGGCTACGCCAAGGAGGGCCATCGTGGCGAAAGCGATTGCCAGAAAGGGGATACGCACGATCATCGGTTCTTCTCAGCGGTCGAGGGCCACATCGTCTGGGGGAGTTGAGCCGAAATTAAGGACGTAAACTCACAAATGTGAGCGTTTTGATGGGCTTCGGGAGTAAAATTGACCGGAAACGGCCCGATGCCTTGGCTTGCGCCAAGGCGAGGGGCGGTTCCGAGGCAGTTTTGCTCCCAAAGCCCACCGAAGGCGCGGAGAATTCGGGCCATATTTCTCCGGTCGATCCTCGCAAACCGAAAGGTTTGCTTGCGGTCGCCCGAAAAAATCTGATC
>JBAWYY010000649.1:0-1546 GCA_037143285.1 Alphaproteobacteria bacterium
ACGGCCTCTGCGGGATCCACGCCGAAGAGGCGGGCGGTTTCGATCACCAGAAACGGCCTGAGCCTTTTGCCGCCGGCAAGCACGCCGTGACGCATGGCCGCCATCAGGCGTTCGGGACGGGCAATTTCGCCGTCCAGCGGGGTCTTGGTCAGAACTTGCGCCAGCACGGATTCCACGAGGGCCGCGTGACGCGCGAGGGCTTCTTCGATCATGCGCAAGGGGTGGCGGAGGTGGCCGGAAAGGTCAAGCGCGGGTGAGCGCGGGGAGATCCCTCGCGCTCGCATTGGCTATTCCGCCGCAAGTTTCATGGCGGGCGATGGCCCCGCACGGAACTGTTCAAGAAGGGCTGCCTCTTCCTTCTTGGTCACTTCCACATTGCGCGCCTTCACCGGGCCGAAGCCGCGGATCTTCTCCGGCAGAGCCGCGAGACCAACCGCCAGCGCGTGGTTGTCGGCCGAAAGCTTGGCTGCAATCTCATCGAGCACAGTCTCGTAATCGGCAAGAAGCTGCCGTTCCATGCGCCGTTCATGGGTGCGTCCGAAGAGGTCGAACGCCGTGCCGCGAACACCCTTCATGGCGGCCAGCGCCTTGAAGCCCTTCATCATCCAGGGACCGAAGCTGATCTTGCGCGGACGGCCCGTGGTCGGGTCGGTCTTGGCCAGAAGCGGCGGCGCCAGGTGAAACTCAAAGCGCAGGTTTTCGCCGTCGAAGGTCTTTTTCACCTGCTCGGCAAAGGCGCCATCGGTGTAGAGACGCGCCACCTCATATTCGTCCTTGATCGCCATGAGCTTGAAGAGGTTGCGAGCAACCGCCTCTGTCAGCCCCTGGCGGCCGGAGGCGCGCGAGGCCTCAGCCTTGCCGATGGTCGCGACGCGCGTGGCATAGCGCTCGGCATAGGCCGAGTTCTGATAGCGGGTGAGGAATTCGACGCGGCGGGCAATGATCTCGTCGAGCGACGAGGAGAGCGACGTGGCAGCCGACGGTGTGACGGCAGGCTTCACGAGCGCCTCGACGCCCGCCATGTCATGGGCGGCTTTGCGGCCCCAGCGGAAGGCCGCAATATTCATCGGGACTGCTTCACCATTGAGTTCAATCGCGCGCTCGATGGCAGCCGCCGTCAGCGGCAGGCCGCCGATCTGATAGGCATAGCCGACCAGGAACAGGTTGGTCGCGATCGAATTGCCAAGCAACGCGGTGGCTAACCGCTGCGCGTCAACGAGATGGGTGGTCTCGCGGCTGGAATGGGAGACGATCGCGTGCTTCAGCCGCTCGGAGGGGAGCGAGAAATTGACGTCGCGCGTGAATTGGCCCGGCTGCATCTCGGCGGTGTTGACCACCACCTTGGTCTGCGGGCGCATGGAGGCAAGCGCCTTCTTGCCCCCGGCCACCACGATATCGCCGGAGAGGATCAGGTCGGCTGAGCCCGCATGAACGCGGATCGAATGGATATCCTCAGGCACGCGGGCGATCCGCATGTGGCTGAAAACCTCGCCGCCCTTTTGCGCGAGGCCGGCCATATCGATGAGGCCGACGCCCTTCTTTTCCA
>JBAWYY010000650.1:0-1537 GCA_037143285.1 Alphaproteobacteria bacterium
GTTTGCGCTGGCCTATCACCTGTTCTTCCCTGGCATCGCGACCCATGACGCGATCGTGGTCTATGACCAGGCCTATGCCGGCAAGTTCGGCGACTGGCAGCCGCCGCTGCTCGGCTGTCTCTGGATCCGGCTGGAGCCCTATCTCGGCTATGGTCCGCAGGCTCTGTTTGTCCCCACCATTGCCATCGTCTGGGCCTCGCTTTTCGTGCTGTTTCTTGCACTGCGCCGCCTGACGCTCTGGCCGGCATGGCTGATGCTGCTGGTCGGTTATGTGCCGTCGACCTTTGCGCTGACCGGGATCATCTGGCGCGATGTCATCTTCACGGCCTGCTGGATGCTGGCGATCGCGTTGACCTTGTTGTCGAGCGAACAGGGCAGGGTGCTGCGGATCCTCGCGATGATCCTTGCCCTTATCCTCTTCTTCTTTGGCTTCTTCATCCGGCCCAACGCGCTTTTTGCAGCCGTGCCGATCCTCATCTATCTCATCTGGGCCCGTTCCTTTTCCTGGAAGCGGCTCGTTTTCCTGTTCGTGCCGCTTGTTCTTGCGCTCCAGCTCGCGTCAGGCCTTGTGAACTATGGCTGGCTCAACGCCAACCGCGAGCAGGCAGTTCACTCGATCTTCGTGTTCGACCTGACCGGCATTTCGCATTTCGCCGACAAGAACGTCTTCCCAATCGATGACTGGACGCCGGAGGAGGTCGAGAAGGTCAAGACGATCTGCTACGAACCGACCTATTGGGACGCGATCTGGTGGCCGCGCTGCTCCTTCGCGATGGCCCGCATCAACCGCGACGAGCCGCCGGGAACCAAGCTTTTCGGCTCACCCGTCCTGCAGAAGGCCTGGATGTCGGCGATCCTTGCGAACCCCGTTGCCTATGTGGAGCACCGATTCAACCACTTCCGGGCGTTGCTGCTTGAAAACAACATGATCCTCTTCGACCAGACCAAGTCGGGCCAGTTCCGGTTCCGATTCATCGGCGGCGTTGACTTCACGCGGTTCCAGTTTGCCGTGGACTGGATGGGCGCCAACACGCCGTTGTTCCGTGGCCTGACCTGGCTGCTGCTCAGCTTCGTCTGTCTCGTCATCTCGGCCACCTGGCGCAATGGCCCCTTGAAGGCCGCAACGCTCGGCATGTCGATCTCGGCCTTTGTCTACACGATGACCTATCTCGGGTTTGGTGTCGCTGCCGAGTATCGTTATGTGTACTGGACCACGTTTTCGTCGCTGGTTTCAGCGGTTCTCGTGTTGGCAAAATGGGTCATCGACCGGCGCGCGCCAGTTGAAACGCTTTGATGCCGACAGCGCCGCAACCCGATGAAATGATGCTGCTGAAGGACCTTGTTCGATGTCTTCCGTGACTTTTGTCGAACCGCGCATCGCGGTCCTCGTGCCTTGCTACAATGAAGCGGTGACGATCGCCCGTGTCATCGACGAGTTCCGTGCGGCCCTTCCGCGTGCGACGATCTATGTCTACGACAACAATTCGAGCGACGGCACCGGCGTGATTGCCGCCCGCCATGGCGCCGTGGTCCGCAA
>JBAWYY010000651.1:0-1533 GCA_037143285.1 Alphaproteobacteria bacterium
GCCGGTTCGGGCATAGCCGCAGGTGCCGATCCGCCCTTGGACCGCGTCGTCTTGATCGTGCTCTCGCGCCGGAAAAACGGTGATGTTGCCGGTGACCTCGCCCAGCCCAAAATATTGGACGATGCATTTGCCGAGTTTGCCCAAGACCGCCTGCTGGTCGGCGCGATACATGGGCGATCCCGCATAGATCACGTGGCGCAGACTTGTGTGATCGTAGCGGTCGGCCGCCTCGTGGGCCGCAAGTAGCGTGAGGATTGTCGGCACCGTGAACATGTTTGTCACGCGGTGGCGCTCGATCAGTTGGAACGCTTCTTCGCCGTCGAGTTTTTCCCCGCTCAAAAGCACGGTCACTGCGCCGCGCGCGACCTGGGTAAGTTGATGGATGCCGGCGCCATGGGAGAGGGGGGCTACCACCAGCGACGCATCCGTCTCAGTCGTTCCGGGTACCAAGTCGGCAAGATGGTTGGTCACGACAAAGGCCATTTGGCCGTGGGTGAGGACAGCCGCTTTCGGCTTGCCCGTCGTGCCGGAGGTGAAAAAGAACCAGCAGGGGTCTTCGTAGTCGACGGCTACGGCCTTGCGAGCCCCTTGGAGTTCGACGAGTGCTGAGCCCTCATCGACAAGGGCTTCCCAAGCGAGATCGGTGCCGATGGCTGTCCCGATGGTCACCGTGATGATGAGGTCGAGGCATTCCGCTTTTGCGGCCTGGGCATGGGCCGGGAAAACATCTTCGCAGATCAAGACTTTGGCGCGGCTCGCCGCAGCGATATAGGCGACCTCCGACGGGGTGAGCCTGAAATTGGTGGGAACCCAGATGGCGCCGAGCTTCCAGGCCGCGAACATACTCTCAAACATCGCATTGGAGTTGCGTGACTGAACGACAATGCGGTCGCCCTTAGCGACGCCGCGCGCTGCAAATGCCGCCGCAACTGCATCTACACGGCGGTTGATCTCGCGCCAGGTCCAGGTTCGCTCGCGCCAGATGAGCCCAGGCCGCTCCGGCAAGCGTCGGGCGGTCTGGGTCAAGAGATCGCCGAGGTTCAGCGTCCTGCTGCTCATCACGCTCGCGATAACTTCGCCGGTTGGCGAGAGGTGCGGACCAAGTGTCATGAGCGCGTCTCCGGAATGGGGCAGGCACGAGAGAAGCCCGATCTTTTCGGGAAAAATGTGATGGCAGCAAGTTGCTCTCTTGGTGGATGCAGCAAGCAGCACTACAAATGGATGATCCAAGAGAACGACGTCATCGTTCCACCGCACGATAAGGGAAGGAATTTGCCGATGTCCAAGCGCATCGAACGCTCCATTGAAGAACTGCATCGCGACGACCCCGAGCGGGCGGATGCGCTCGCCTTTGGCCGCAAAGTCGATAGCTCCCGCAGAGGATTTCTGGGCGGTGCGGGGCTTGCCGCAATGTCAGCAGCCGTTGGCGGTCCCATCGTCTATTCGGCGGCGATGCCGTCAGGCCTGATACCGGCGGCCATGGCGCAGTCCGCCCCTACGCCCACTCCAGCCGCGGCGCCTGCAGCCCCGAGG
>JBAWYY010000652.1:0-1528 GCA_037143285.1 Alphaproteobacteria bacterium
GAAGCCGGCATCGGCTATATCGCCGATTTCGTGCTGGACGACCGCCCCTGCCGGCTCTCGACCGCCCATGGTACCGTGCTCTCCATGCCCTATTCGGTGGAGCTGAACGATGTGCCGTTGATCATGATCCAGCACCACCGGGCCGATGAATATCTCACCCGCGCGCTGGCCCAGGTCGACCGTCTCATTGCGGAAGCCGTCAGCGCCGGTCCGCTCGGCGGCGCGAAGGTGATGGGCTTTGCCATCCACCCCTATATTACCGGCGTGCCCCATCGCATCGGGGTGATCGAAGAGCTCTTGGCCGAATTGAAGCGCCGGCCGGAGGTTGTCTTCATGCAGGGCCGCGAGATCCGCGACTGGTATCTCAGCTCCGGCGATCCGACCTGAGGTCGTAAGGCCAATCAGAAACAAAAAAGCCGGGGTGATCCCGGCTTTTTTCGTTCGGCTTTGAGGCTGTTCGATCAGCGCGTGACGATCACGCGGGTGCCGACCCCAATGCGCGAATAGAGGTCAACCACGTCGTGGTTGAACATGCGGAAGCAGCCGTAGGAGGCTGACGTTCCGACCGAGCGCGGATTGTTGGTGCCGTGGATGGCATATTCACCACCGGCGAGCGTCAGCGCGGCCGCACCCATGGGATTGTTCGGCGCGCCGCCGGGGATCACGTCCGGCAGGTTCGGATTGTCGCGCTTGACGATGGCAGGCGGCGACCAAGCGGGTGCGGCATGCTTGCCGTTCACGTAGGTGGCGCCTTCCCAGAGCTTGCCGGCCTTGCCGACGGCGACGCGGTAGCGAATGGCCACACCATTTTCCGTGATCAAATAAAGCCGACGTTCGGAGTTGCGGATCACAATCGTGCCGGGTTCGGCGTTGAAGTTCACCCGCACCATTTCCCGCGTCTGCGGCGCCGAGTTCATCTCGCGCGTCCGCGTTTGCGCATTGGCCTCGCTCATGCCCGCAAAGGACAAAGCGCTCGCCAGAACCGCAGCGGAAAGCTGCGCCCCTCGTGAAAACATGACACTCTCCCTCGCCCTTCTGGTCCCGGCGATGATCGCTAGAAAACGGGGCGTTTGGTTTCTGCTCAGTGTCTGTTGCAGGAAATTCGCGGGACAGAGTCAATGCTTTCTTGCCACGGTTCCGCCTTGATCCCGCCCCATGTGGCGCAAGGGCAACGCTTCGTGGGGGCGGGTCGGGCTTTCGCGATAACATCGCCGTGATCAGGCGGGTTTTGCGTTGCCAAACGGGCCTTATCGCGTCTTGGCCGCGGGTCTGAACTTAAGGCGTGATCGCGGGCCGGGGGCGCGGCAAGGGTGCTGAGAAAGTCGGCGGGACATCGATCGGCCGCGCAGGCATTGGCGGTGCGGCCTGGACTGTCGGTGTCGGTAGGGGCGATGCCGTCTGAATGGGCGGCGCGGCCTGGACAGGTTGCCCTGATAGCGCAGGAGCGGCGACAGCCGGCGCTGTGACAGGAGCCGCCACCGTCTGGGGTGGATTGTGGATCACCACGGTCTCTCTCACCACAGTCGGC
>JBAWYY010000653.1:0-1521 GCA_037143285.1 Alphaproteobacteria bacterium
CGTGGCGGTCCTTGGACGCCTCTGGCTTGAGGGCGGCAAGCGCCGCACCTCAGCGTCCGTCGTGCTCGGTTCCGGCGCTCTTGCGGCGGTGACCTGCGGCGTGTTCGCCATTGCCTCGCTGTTGACCCTCGTGCTCTGGTCTTTCGCGGGCAACTGGCGCTTTCCCGATGCACTCCCGACCTCGCTGACCCCCGAGATATGGATGCGCCATTGGGTTGAAGTGGGTGGTCCCGCGGTCAACACGCTGGTGCTCGGTGCGCTTTCGACCGCCGGCGCCCTCGTGCTCGTGCTTCTCTGCCTGGAGAATGAGGCGCGGTCCGGCCAGCGCACGGGTATCGGCACGGTCTGGCTGCTCTATCTGCCGCTGCTCGTGCCGCAGATCGCCTTCATGTTCGGCCTTCAGGTCTGGCTTGTGAGGCTTGGTGCCGATGGCGCACTGTTAGCGGTAGTATGGGCGCATCTCGTCTTCGTGCTGCCCTATGTCTTCCTATCGCTCGCCGACCCCTATCGGGCGCTCGACCGGCGCTATGAGCGCAGCAGCGCAGCGCTCGGTGTTGGGCCACTTGGCACCTTCTTTCGCGTGAAGCTGCCGATCCTGTTGAAGCCGATCCTCGTGTCGGCGGCGCTTGGCTTTGCGGTGAGCGTCGCGCAATATTTGCCGACGCTGTTCGCCGGCAGTGGGCGCATTGCGACGCTCACGACCGAAGCCATCACCCTCTCGTCGGGCGCTGATCGCCGCGTGCTCGGCGTCTTCGGCGTCTTGCAGGCGGCCATGCCGACCGTGACCTATCTCGTAGCGCTTCTCATCCCCATGCTGATCTACCGGAACCGTCGGGGGCTCGCGTGAGCATCGCGATCACCCTTGAAAACGTGTCCATTCGCTTGAAAGACGCGGTCCTCGTCCCGCCCTTGTCGGCAACCGTTGCGCCGGGTGAAGTCTTGACCGTGATGGGCCCATCAGGCTCGGGCAAGTCGACCTTGCTCGCCTTCATCGGCGGCTTTCTCGATCCTGTCTTTGAGGCCAAAGGCCAGGTATTGCTCGGTGATCGCGAGGTGACGGCCTTGCCGGCCGAGGCGCGCGGCATCGGGATCCTTTTCCAAGATGATTTGCTCTTTCCCCATTTGAGCGTGGGGTCAAACCTCGCTTTTGGCTTGAGCCCGGCTGTCCGAGGCCGCAGCCTGCGTAGCGAGCGGGTGGCAGCAGCCCTCGCAAGCGCCGGCCTTGCGGGCTTTGAGGATCGTGATCCCGCAACCCTCTCAGGCGGCCAACGCGCGCGGGCCTCCCTCATGCGCTCTCTTCTCGCCGAGCCCAAGGCGTTGTTGCTCGACGAGCCTTTCTCCAAACTCGACCAAGCGCTGCGTGAGGAGTTTCGCGCGTTCCTCTTCGCCTATCTCGCGGACCGGCAATTGCCGATGATCCTCGTCACCCATGATCCCGCTGATGCCCAGGCCGCCGGCGGGCGCGTGATTGATCTAGGCGCTGAACCCTCGTCATTCGTTGCCGGTGCCGCGCCCTGAGAA
>JBAWYY010000654.1:0-1520 GCA_037143285.1 Alphaproteobacteria bacterium
CCGCATCGAGGGCTATCCCGGCCGCGACGCCTTCTGGTCGCGTCTCACGGGGCTAGCATCCCGCGCGCGATGAGGTCGGGGACGGGCCTGCCCGCGCCGACCAATAGATACGAGTGACGCCTTAGCGCAGGTTCAACGGCAACCGCGCGTCATCCTTCAAGGTTTCGAGCACGATGGAGGAGCGCACCCGCGCGATGCTCTCGTGCGGCAAAAGCACCTCATTGATCATGACCGAGAGCGCCTTGAGATCGGGCACGACGATCTTGAGGAGATAGTCTGCATCCCCCGTCATCGCGTGCCCCTCCTGCACCTCGGGCAGCGCCCGGATCAGTTCGCCAAAGCGCGCGGCATTGCGGCCGGAATGGGTGGCGAGCGACACGAAGACGAAGACCACCACGCCAAAGCCAAGCCGCGTCGCATCAAGCTCTGCGCGATAACCACGGATGAGGCCCGCCTCCTCCAGCCGCTGACGGCGACGCGACACCTGACTTGGCGACAGCGCGACAAGATCACCCAGCTGCTGGTTGGTTCGTGCGCCATCGACCTGAAGCGCGTCCAGGATCTTCAGGTCAAAGCGATCAATGTCGATTGTTTCGTTCATGTCTGATCATAAACACGCACAGAATATGCATCGCAAGAGCGAGCAAGGCATTTATCCGCACACCGCTTGCATGAATTTCGGCTCATGCTGTGCGCATCACGTTCTCGCACCCCGCCGCCCCATTTCCCAAAGAGGAGAGCCCCCATGGGTCCGTTCCCCCACGATGCCCCGCCATCCGCCATTTCAACGGCCAATCCCATGGGAACCGATGGCTTCGAATTCGTGGAGTTCGCCCATCCCAATCCGGCGGAACTCTCCCGTGTGCTGGAGAGCATGGGTTTCGTCGCGGTCGCCCGCCATCGCTCCAAGGCGGTGACGCTCTATCGCCAGGGCGATGTGAACTATGTCGTCAATGCCGAGCCTGATAGTTTCGCTGCGGATTTCGCGCGGGAGCATGGGCCTTGCGCCTGCGCCATGGCCTTCCGGGTCGCAGACGCCAAATTCGCCTATGAGCGCGCCGTTTCGCTGGGCGCCGAGCCCTATATTGACAAGGTCGGCCCGATGGAATTGTCGATCCCCGCGGTGCGCGGCATCGGCGGCTCGCTGCTCTATTTCGTTGATCGCTATGGCGACAAGGGCTCGATCTGGGACGTCGACTTCGTCTGGACCGGCGAGCGCGATCCGAAGCCCGAGGGCGCCGGCCTCTATTACCTCGACCACCTCACCCACAACGTCTATCGCGGTCGGATGGACCATTGGGCCGGTTGGTACGAGAAGCTGTTCAACTTCCGCGAAATCCGCTTCTTCAACATCGAAGGCAAGCTCACGGGTCTGATCTCGCGGGCACTGACCAGCCCATGCGGCAAGATCCGTATCCCCATCAATGAGAGCCTCGACGACAAGAGCCAGATCGAAGAATACCTGCGGGAATACAAGGGCGAAGGCATTCAGCACATCGCCTGTGGCGCGCGCGATATCT
>JBAWYY010000655.1:0-1514 GCA_037143285.1 Alphaproteobacteria bacterium
AATATCGAGGGTCTGGCGGGCGATCTCCCGCACATTGGTGTTGCGGAAGGGCGTTGCGAGCGCCTGGCGAGGCACGCTGTCGCGCAGGGCCTGCCGCTCTTCGAGCGTCCAGTCCTTCACGAGGTCCCAGGCGGCATCCAGCGCCGTTTCGTCATAAAGCAGGCCGACCCAATAGGCCGACAGCGCCGCGAGGCGTGCGGTCGGGCCAGCGTCGGCGCCGCGCATCTCAAGGTAGCGCTTCAGCCGCACTTCGGGAAACAGCGTGCCGACATGGTTCACCCAGTCCGACATGGTCGCAAAGACACCGGGCAGCTGCGGCAGCTTGCCCGCCATCAGATCATGGAAGGAGGAACCCGACACATCGTGGTAGGTGTCGCCGCGCTTGACGAAATAGAGCGGAACATCGAGCGCGTAATCGACATAGCGCTCGAAGCCCATGCCGCTCTCGAAGGCAAAGGGGATCATGCCGGTGCGGTCGAGGTCGGTGTGCTTCCAGACCTCGGAGCGCATCGACAGGAAGCCATTGGTGCGGCCGTTGGTGAAGGGCGAGTTGGCAAAGATCGCCGTGGCAATCGGCTGGAGCGCCAGCGAGACGCGCAGCTTCTTGACCATGTCGGCTTCGGACGCAAAGTCCAGATTCACCTGCACGGTCGAGGTCCGGTACATCATGTCGAGACCCATCAGGCCGACGCGCTGCATGTAGGCCGTCATGATCTCGTAGCGGCGCTTGGGCATGGCGGGCGTCTCGGCCCGCGTCCAGACCGGCGACATGCCGAGCGCCAGAAAGCGGATGCCGAGCGGCTCGCCGATTTCGCGGACCTGCGCGAGATGCGCGTGGATTTCGCTGCAGGTCTGGTGGATCGAGGCCAGCGGGGCACCCGACAGTTCGAACTGGCCGCCCGGTTCCAGCGAGATCGCACCGCCACCCGTGACATCGGCCATGCCGATGATGTGCTCGCCTTCCATGATCGGCTCCCAGCCGAGCATGGCCTGCATGCCTTCGAGCAGCGCGCGGATGCCGTTGCGCCCTTCATAGGGGACGGGCCGCCGGTCTGCGACATAGAAGGGAAATTTCTCGTGCTCGGTCCCGATCAGGAATTTCGACTTCGGCTTCACGCCTTTTTCGATCCAGGACACGAGTTCGTCGCGCGAGGTGATCGGCGTCAGATCGGATACGTCACGAGCCATGGGCACTTCTCAAATCGGGGGATCGGCGCGGACCATAGACATGGCCGTGTGACAAGACAAATGCGAGCGCATGCCGGGCGCAGGCCGGTTGCTATGCCGGCGGCATGCGGCATTTGCGCCACAGCCGGCCAGCGCTGCCGCTAAACACGCTCTTTACAGGCCCCATCAGAGATGGGCGAAGATGTCCACCTCGGGCCAACCTTCCAGATCAAGGCGCGCACGCGCCGGCAGGAAGTCGAAACAGGCTTTCGCAAGGTCAGCACGACCCTCGCGGGCAAGGACCACGTCAAGCCTGGACTTAAGGTCATGCAGATGAACCACGTCCC
>JBAWYY010000656.1:0-1501 GCA_037143285.1 Alphaproteobacteria bacterium
CAGGTAAACCGCGAGGAACGCGACAAGGTCCTGTCAGAACTTCAGCAAAGGATCGATCATCTGCTGGTTGAAGGCACAAGCGCACGGATGGAATTCCGCGAAGGCCGTCCCAGCTATGTTGCCGACGTCAAATCGATCGAGTGGATCGATCGCGCGATTGGCATTTATGCCCAGATTGACGAAAAAGTCGGAACCATTCCCTTCACCACAGGTGGAACCGATGCGGCTTACGCCCAAAAGGGAGGGGCGCCAGTCGTTGAAGCATTGGGTCTGCCCGGTGCCGGATTTCATTCGAATGACGAGGAATATGTCCAGTTAGACCGCATTCCAGCCCGGCTGTATCTGGCGGTGGAGCTCATAAAAGCCGCGTCAGAATGAGGTTTCCGGTTTTCTCCCGCCAGCCAGCGCCGAACCAATACCACCCGATGGATTCGCCGCTACATTCGGGAGCGACGTGATCGGCCCCTAGGGTCAACAAGGATTGTATGCCCTTAAGGGTGAAAGCCTTAGCTCCGCGATAGGACCGCTCACTTACGCGGATACAGCGATCGCGCCGGTATCGAGAAATATCTGCTGCAAGCGGATTTGCTCGGCGAACATCTGCTTCAACGCTGCCATAACGGCCGGGTTCTGGAAATTGCCGCCGGTGTTGCGCACGCCGCCAGACGGTCCGACAATGACGAGCTCCTCGGCAATCAGTTCGTTGACGATCCGCCGGACATTCTCATTGGGAACACCCGTTGCCGTGCCGATCGCGCGGCGAGAAATATGCCCGAACTTGTCGACAGGGATCTTCGCGCCCGCCCGAAACTCGGCCGTTGGATGGGGTACGCGCATCTGCTTCTGCGTCGTCGCGGCGACGATCACCAGATACACGAGCAGCTTTGCTGGCCGCATGCCGACGGCGCTGCTCATTATGGCGTGCTGCGTAACGAACGAGTTGACCATCGCATAAGCCAAGGTTCGTAGTTCCGCGTCGAATGTGCCGGTGTCGGTGACCACCTTGCGTCGAACGCTCCCCATGGTTTGATCCGCGCTCATCCTGCCATCCCTCCAGCGGATGTGCGTTACCGACTGCCCCGATCCGGGGCGCTGCGCAAGCCCGGGCAATTGCGCACAGGGTCGCCTTCCGACAGGCTTTTCCGACAGACATTCATCAAAACAGTGGCCGGCGCGGCCGCATGGGGCGATCATGGCAGTCAAACTTCTGGTTCTGGCACTGTCGGCAGCGAGCGCGCTGTCTGGTGCGCATGCCCAAACCGCACCGGTGGCCGAGACGCTGTTCCGCAACGTGCGGGTCTATAGCGGCACCGGCGATAGCCTGTCGGCGCCGACCAATCTGCTGGTCCGCGGCAATGTCATCGCCTCGATCGGCAGCGCCAAGGCGCCGCCGGGAGCGTCAGTCATCGATGGCGGCGGCCGCATCGTGATGCCCGGCCTCATCAACGCGCATATCCACATGACGTTCAGCGTTTGGTCGCTGATCGCAGCGACTGACACT